>NZ_JBEORS010000023.1:0-98671 GCF_040302405.1 Streptomyces sp. NPDC126503 | reverse complement strand
CGCCCGGTTACATTCCGAACCCGGAAGCTAAGCCTTTCAGCGCCGATGGTACTGCAGGGGGGACCCTGTGGGAGAGTAGGACGCCGCCGAACAATATTTCAGGACCCCTGGTCCCAGCGTTCATGCTGGGACCAGGGGTCCTTTTGTTTTTCCCCAGGCTTTTTGCCGATGCGCGGCGGAGTGCCGGCTGCGCGAGAATGACTGCAGTACCCGAAGACAGGAGTCACGCCGATGTCCACCAACTCTCCCGACGACCGACCGGAGCGCGAGCCGCGCCGCAAGGACGGTGGCGAGCGGGGCGGCTTCCGTGGGCCGCGTCGTGACGACAACCGTGGTGGTGACAACCGTGGTGGCGGCGGTTTCCGCCGTGATGACAACCGTGGCGGTGGCTTCCGTCGCGACGACAACCGCGGTGGTGACAACCGTGGCGGTGACAACCGTGGTGGCGGCGGTTTCCGCCGCGACGACAACCGTGGTGGCGGGTTCCGTCGTGACGACAACCGTGGTGGTGGGTTCCGTCGTGACGACACTCGCGGTGGCGACAACCGCGGTGGCGGCGGTTTCCGCCGCGATGACCGGCCTTCTTTCCCCCGTGACGACCGTCGTGATGACAACCGTGGCGGTGGCTTCCGCCGTGACGACAACCGCGGCGGTGACCGGCCCGCCTTCCGCCGCGACGACCGTCGTGACGACCGGCCGTCGTTCCGCCGTGACGAGCGACGTGACGACCGGCCGTCGTTCCGTCGCGACGACCGTCGTGATGACAACCGTGGCGGTGGCTTCCGTCGCGATGACCGCCGGGACGACAACCGCGGTGGTGACAACCGCGGCGGTGAGAACCGTGGTGGCGGTGGTTTCCGCCGTGACGACCGCCGTGACGAGCGTCCGTCGTTCCGTCGCGACGAGCGGCGCGATGAGCGTCCGTCGTTCCGCCGTGACGACCGGCCTTCTTTCCCCCGTGACGACCGTCGTGATGACAACCGTGGCGGTGGTTTCCGCCGTGACGACCGTCGCGACGAGCGTCCGTCGTTCCGCCGGGACGAGCGACGCGACGACCGCCGGGATGACCGTCGTGACGACCGGCCCTCGTTCCGCCGCGATGAGCGTCGTGACGAGCGTCCGTCGTTCCGTCGCGACGAGCGGCGCGATGAGCGTCCGTCGTTCCGCCGTGACGACCGGCCTTCTTTCCCCCGTGACGACCGTCGTGATGACAACCGTGGCGGTGGCTTCCGCCGTGACGACCGTCGCGACGAGCGTCCGTCGTTCCGCCGGGATGACCGGCCCTCGTCCTCGTTCTCGCGGGACGACCGCCGTGACGACCGGCCCCGTGGGCCGCGCCGTGACGACAGCCGGGGTGGCGGTGGCTTCCGTCGCGACGACCGGCGGGACGACAACCGCGGGGGTTACCGGGGTCGTGACGACCGGGGCGGATTCGGGCGCCGGGACGACCGGGACCGTGGGGACCGGGCGCCGATCAAGCGGCTGCCGATTCCGCCGGAGGTCACCGGTGAGGAGATCGACCCGGACGTGCGCCAGGAGCTCATGAGCCTGCCCAAGGGGCTCGCGGAGGACGTGTCGCGCAACCTGGTCATGGTCGCCCAGCTGATCGACGAGGACCCGGAGAAGGCGTACGAGTACTCCCGGATCGCCCTGCGGCTCGCCTCCCGCGTCGCCGCCGTTCGCGAGGCCGCCGGCTTCGCCGCGTACGCGACGCAGAAGTACTCCGAGGCGCTGGCCGAGTTCCGGGCCGCGCGGCGGATGAGCGGCGGGGTCGACCTCTGGCCCGTCATGGCCGACTGCGAGCGCGGCATGGGCCGGCCCGAGAGGGCGCTGGCCATGGCCGGTGAGCCCGAGGTGCAGAAGCTGGACAAGGCCGGGCAGGTCGAGATGCGGCTCGTGGCCGCCGGCGCCCGCCGCGACATGGGGCAGCTCGACGCGGCCATCGTGACGCTGCAGAGCCCCGAGCTCGCCTCCAGCGCCGTCCACCCGTGGACCGCGCGCCTGCGGTACGCCTACGCCGACGCGCTGCTGGCCGCAGGGCGGGAGCGCGAGGCGCGCGAGTGGTTCGCCAAGGCCCTGGAAGCCGACAAGGACGGTGCCACCGACGCCTCCGACCGGCTCGCGGAGCTGGACGGCGTCGAGTTCGTCGACGCGTTCGACGAGACGGCGGAGGAGCAGGGCGAGCACCCTGACGCCGACGACGCCGACGAGGATGACGACCGCGACTGACGTGGAAGAAGGGCGGCACCCCATCGGGGTGCCGCCCTTCTGTCGTTCCCGGACGCCTCAGTCGAGCGCGAGGCTCCGCAGGACCAGGCCCGTGGCCGGCTTGGGGCCGAAGGAGGTCGACTTGCGGGGCATCGTGACGCCCTGCCGGGCCAGGTCCCGGACGACCTCCTCGCGCACCGGGTGCATCAGGACCGCCGTACCGCCGCGGCGCTCGGCCTGCTCGACGGCCGCCTCCGTGTCGTGGATGTAGGCGATCTCCTCGGGGGCGTCCGGGATGTGCCAGACGTGGTCCAGGAGCGTGGAGTGCAGGACCGTCGCGTCCAGGGTGCGCCAGGCCTCCGGGCGGTCCGTGCGGATCGTCCGGGCCAGGAGGTCCCGGTCCGGGCGGTCCAGGAGGTGGAAACCGCCGTCGCCGGCGAGCAGGAAGGCGTTGCCCTCGGCCGCAGCCGAGGCGAGGGCGTCGAGGGCCGCCGGCAAGGGCCCGTCCAGGCGGCGGACGCGGAAGGCGTCGCCCACCGCCGTGAGGGCGTCCGCCACCGGCAGCCGGTTGAGAAGACGGTGGATCGCGCGGACCCGCAGCGGGTAGCGGACGGTGTCGATGAGGAGGACCAGGCCGTAGTTCCACGGTCCCGGCGCCCGGTGCTCGTCGCGCAGCCGCAGATAGGTCGCCCAGCGGTGGTGGCCGTCCGCGATGAGAGCCTGGTGGCGGGCGAGGTCGGCCGCCACCGCCGCCAGCTCGGCCGGGTCCGTGACCGACCACAGGCGGTGCTGGAACCCGTCCTCGGTGGTGGTGGACAGCAGCGGCTCGCGCTCCACGGTGCGCTCGACGACCGTGGCGGCGCCGTCGCCGTCGCCCGGGTAGGTGAGGAGCAGCGGCTCCAGGTTGGCCGCCGTCGTCCGCATCAGGGCCGCGCGGTCCTCCACCACGTGCGGCATCACGTCCTCGTGGGGCAGGACCACGCCCTCGTCGGGGGTGGTGAGCTCCAGGGCTCCGATGATCCCCCGCTGCAGGATGCCGTCGCCGTACTGCTCGTAGACGTAGAGCGCCGGTTCGGGGTCCGGGGCGAGGACGCCCTCCGCGATCCAGCGGTCGAGGGTGACGGCCGCCTTGCGGTGGCGGGTGCCGGCGGTGATGGCCTGCGGCAGGATCAGCCGGACGATGTTGTGCGGGTCGGCGGACTCCAGGTGGAGCAGCCCGTCAGGTCGTACGACGACGTCGTAGGGCGGCGACGTCACGGCGGCCAGACTGCCGACCCGCTCGGGGACGTAACGGAGTCCGCGGAACGGACGCAGGCGCAACCCTGCGGCGGCAGCGCGGGCGTCGGCGGCCGCGTGACCTGAGGTGTTCATCTCGTCATCGTATGTGGGGCGCGGGCATGAGCGATGATCGGGGGAGCGGGGGAAATTTCACCGGGCGATGTGAGGAGTACGGGGTCATGGCGCGAAGCGGGCAGGAGCGGCGGCACGTGAGGACGCGGCCCGGGGGCAGCGAGGTCGCGCTGAGCGCGGCGTACGACACGGCGCTCCTCGACCTGGACGGGGTGGTGTACGCGGGCGGCGAGGCCATCCGGTACGCCGTCGAGGCGCTCGGTACGGCCCGCGACGGCGGCATGCACCTGGCCTACGTCACCAACAACGCGCTGCGCACGCCGGACGCCGTGGCCGCGCACCTGACCGAGCTGGGGGTGCCGGCGCGGGGCGCGGACGTGGTCACCTCGGCGCAGGCCGTGGCCCGGATGATCGCCGAGGACGTGCCGGCCGGCGGGCGGGTGCTGGTGATCGGCGGGGAGGGGCTGCGGGTCGCCCTGCGCGAACGGGGCCTGGTGCCCGTGGAGTCGGCGGACGACGAGCCGGTCGCCGTCGTCCAGGGGTACGGCGGGCCCGACCTGCCGTGGGGGCGGTTCGCGGAGGCCGCGTACGCGGTGGCGCGCGGAGTGCCCTGGTACGCCTCCAACACCGACCTGACGATTCCCGGGGCGCGGGGCATCGGGCCCGGGAACGGGGCGGCGGTGGAGGTCGTACGGATCGCGACCGGGGGCGCCGTGGAGCCGAAGGTGGCGGGGAAGCCGCAGCCGCCCATGCACCGGGAGACGGTGCTGCGGACCGGGGCCGAGCGCCCGCTGGTCGTCGGGGACCGCCTGGACACCGACATCGAGGGCGCGTTCAACGGGGACGTGGACTCGCTGCTGGTCCTGACCGGTGTCACCGATGTGGCGACGCTGCTCGCCGCGGTCCCGCAGCACCGGCCCACGTACGTGGCGCGGGACCTGCGGGGCCTGCTGGAGGGGCAGCCCGAGGTGGTCCCCGCGGACGGCGGGGCGTTCGTGTGCGGCGGGTGGCGTGCGGCCGTGGAGGGCGGGGAGTTGACGCTGCGGCCGGCTGGCCCGGGGGCACCGGAGGACGGCGACGGTGGCCGTGACGGGGCGGGGGACGCGATGGACGGCGTGCGGGCCCTGTGCGGGGCGGCGTGGACCTCCGCGGGCGACGGGGCGTGCGGCCTGGACGCGGGGAAGGCGCTGGCGAGGCTGGGCCTGTAGGGGCCTTGAGCCACCTGCGGAGGGCCGCCGGTTCCCCTTCCGGCCAGCAGAGTTGGATAGGCTAACCTAACTCCGTGTTGGTCGAGAGTCCCTCCCGTGCGAGCGCGGAGTCGACAGGCGCTGCCCAGAAGCCGACGCGCCGGAATTCCGTGCGCGCCGTCGGTCTGGTCGGCGCCGTCGGCGTCCTGCTGCTGATCTGTGTCCTGAGCATCATGATCGGTGCCAAGCCGATGCCGCTGGGCGATGTGTGGCACGGGTTGTTCGACCCCACCGGCACGGGCAACGACATCATCGTGCGCGACGTCCGCGTGCCCCGGACCCTCCTCGGGCTGCTCGTCGGTCTCGCCCTCGGCCTGTCCGGGGCCGTGATGCAGGGCTTGACCCGCAATCCGCTCGCCGAGCCCGGCCTCCTCGGCGTCAACGCCGGTGCCGCGGCGGCCGTCGTGTCCGCGATCGCGTTCCTCGGCGTGGACGACGTCCGCGACTACGTCTGGTTCGCCTTCGCCGGCGCCGCCGTCGTCTCCGTCGTCGTGTACGTCCTCGGCGGCAGCCGCACCGCCACGCCCGTCCGGCTCGCCCTCGCCGGAACCGCCGCCACCGCCGCGCTCTACGGGTACGTCAACGCCGTCCAGCTGCTCAACTCCGCGGCCCTCGACCGGCTGCGGTTCTGGACGGTCGGCTCCCTCGCCTCCGCCACCATGGACACCGTCGGCCGGGTCGCCCCCTTCATCCTCGCCGGCGCCGTCCTCGCCCTCCTCATCTCCCGGCCCCTGAACGCCATGGAGATGGGCGACGACACCGCCCGCGCCCTCGGCGCCCACATCAACCGCACGCGGGTCATCGCCATGGCCGCCGTCACCCTCATGTGCGGGGCCGCCACCGCCGCCTGCGGGCCCATCGTCTTCCTCGGCCTCATGGTGCCGTACATGGTGCGGGCCCTGACCGGGCCGGACATGCGCTGGATCCTGCCGTACGCGGCGGTCCTGGCGCCCGTGCTGCTGCTCGGCTCCGACGTGATCGGGCGCATGATCGCCCGCCCCGCCGAACTCCAGGTCGGCATCGTGACCGCCCTCGTCGGCGGGCCCGTCTTCATCCGACTCGTACGCCGCAAGAGGATGGCCCAGCTGTGACCACCAAGACCCTGCGGACCGCGGGAGGGCTCTCCGTGCGGTACGCGCCCCGCGGCGCGCTGTCCGTGCTCGGGCTGTTCGTGCTGACCCTGGCCGGTGCCGTCGTGCTCGTCGGCACCGGAGACTTCCCCATGACGCCCGGCGAGGTCGTCGACACCCTCCTGGGCAAGGGCACGCTCGTCCAGGAATTCGCCGTCATGGAGATCCGGCTGCCGCGCGTCCTCGTCGCCGTCCTCGTCGGCGCCGCGCTCGCTGTCGGCGGGGCCGTCTTCCAGTCGATCTCGCGCAATCCGCTCGGCAGCCCCGACGTCATCGGCTTCGGGCAGGGCGCCACCGTCGGCGCGCTCACCGTCATCGTCCTCTTCCAGGGCAGCGCCGCCGCCGCGGCCGGCGGGGCCGTCGTCGGCGGGCTCGTCACCGGCGCGGCGATCTACCTGCTGGCGTGGAAGAAGGGCGTGCACGGCTACCGGCTCGTGCTCGTGGGCATCGGCGCCGCCGCCATGCTGACCTCGGTCATCCACTACCTGATCACCAAGGCGAACCTGGTGGACGCCACCCGCGCCACCGTGTGGATGACGGGCTCCCTCGACGGGCGCGACTGGGCCCAGTTCTGGCCGCTCCTCACCGTCTGCTGCGTCCTGCTGCCGCTCGTCCTCGGGCACGGCCGGGCCCTGCGCATGCTGGAGATGGGTGACGACGCCGCGTACGCCCTCGGTGTGAAGGTCGAGCGGACCCGGATCCTCCTCATGGCTTCGGCCGTCCTGCTCGTCGCCGTCGCCACCTCCGCCGCCGGGCCGATCGTCTTCGTGTCGCTGAGCGCCCCGCAGCTGGCCCGTCGGCTGACCCGGACGCCCGGCCCCAACCTCGGCGCCTCCGCCCTCATGGGCGCGGTGCTGCTGCTCGCCGCCGACTGGCTGGCCACCAACGCCTTCGGGGAGCGCCAGCTGCCCGTCGGGGTCGTCACCGGCATCCTCGGCGGCTGCTATCTGCTCTGGCTGCTCGTCACCGAACGCAAGGCGGGCCGCATATGACCACGGACAAGAACAACGGGAGTACGGGTATGGACGGTCAGCGGCAGGAGCGGCGCGGACGGCAGCGGCTCGGCGCGGAGGCGGTCACCCTCGCCTACGAGCAGCGGGTCATCGCCCGCGACCTCTCCGTCGAGATCCCCGACCACTCCTTCACGGTCATCGTCGGCCCCAACGCCTGCGGCAAGTCCACGCTGCTGCGGGCCCTGTCCCGGATGCTGAAGCCGGCCCGGGGCCGGGTCCTGCTCGACGGGGAGTCGATCCACAGCCTGCCGGCGAAGAAGGTCGCCAGGACCCTCGGCCTGCTGCCCCAGTCGTCCATCGCCCCCGACGGCATCACCGTCGCCGACCTCGTCGCCCGCGGCCGCTACCCGCACCAGGGCCTGCTGCGCCAGTGGTCGCCCGAGGACGAGCGGATCGTCCAGGAGTCCATGGAGGCCACCGGGGTCGCCGAACTCGCCGAACGCTTCGTGGACGAGCTGTCCGGCGGCCAGCGCCAGCGCGTCTGGATCGCCATGGCCCTCGCCCAGCAGACCCCGCTCCTCCTGCTGGACGAGCCGACCACCTACCTCGACATCCAGCACCAGATCGACATCCTCGACCTCTGCGCCGAGCTGCACGAGACGCAGGGGCGGACGCTCGTCGCCGTCCTGCACGACCTCAACCACGCGGCCCGGTACGCCACCCACCTCATCGCCGTGCGCGGCGGCGAGGTCGTCGCGGAGGGCCCGCCGTCCCAGGTGGTGACCGCCGAGCTCGTCGAGAAGGTCTTCGGGCTGCGCTGCCAGGTCATCGAGGACCCGGAGACGGGCACCCCGCTGGTCGTCCCGGCCGGCCGTCAGGCGCGGTCCCGGCGGCCCGCCGCGGCCCCGGAGCCGGCCGCCGCCGAGACCTCCGCCCCCCGGCCGGAGCCCGCGCTCGGGAAGTGAGGCCTGGCCCCGGGCGGGGGCGTACGCGGCGTCGGTCCGTGCGCCGGGTGCGCGAGCGCCCGGTGGGCCGACGGCGCCTACAGCGCGGACCGCAGCCGCAGCAGATCGCGGAGGCCCGCCTCCAGACGGACCCGGCCGGAGGCCCAGGCCTTCGCGAAGTTCAGTGTGCCGTCGACCATCGCCACCAGGTCGTCGCCGGTCATCGCGAGCCGGATCTGCGCCTTCGCGGGCGGCGGCCCGGGGACCGTCTCCTCGACGTGGATCCGGCCGTCCGCGAGGCGGCCGGTGAAGGTGGTGTCCAGGTCGGTGAGGTGGCAGCTCAGGGTGCGGTCGAGCCCGGCGGCGCCCCGTACACCGCCGTCCGACCCGGCCAGGTCGTCGGAGAGTCTGTCCAGTGCCGCGCGGCACTCCGTGATCGTCGCCATCGCCGACGACGGTACCGCAGGGCTTCGCGGTAGCGTCGGGGCATGAGCGATGCGAAGCCGGAAGCGGTGCCCGGCGGGGGTGCGGGCACGAGCGAGGACACGGGGCGGGACCCGGCCCCGGGCGTGGATCCCGGCCGGGCCCCGGAGGGGCACCCGGCCCCCGGGGCGGACAGGAGCCACGACGACGCCGCCCCGGCCGCCGGGACCGCCGCGCGCGCGGACCCGGCGCCCGGCCCCGCGCGCGCACCCGATTCCGTACCGGACGGCGGCGCGGGGCCGGAGACGGGCGGTGAGCCCCTCGGCGTGCCCCGGGAGCCCACCGGGTACGCCGCCGTCGACGCGCATCTGGAGCGGCTGGCCGAGGTCGACCGCCTCCCGGCGGACCGGCACCCGGCCGTGTACGAGGATGTACACCGTGGACTGCGCGCCGAGCTGACCTCGCTCGACGCGCACCCCGCCCCCCGACCGCACGACAACAGGAGCTGAACCGAACGTGGCAGGAGTGGCACGCCGCCGTCTCGACGCCGAGCTGGTCCGGCGCAAACTCGCGCGGTCGCGCGAGCACGCCGGCCAGCTGATCGCCGCGGGCCGGGTGACCGTCGGCAAGACCGTCGCCACCAAGCCCGCCACCCAGGTCGAAACGGCCGCGGCCATCGTCGTCGCCCAGGACGACTCCGACCCCGACTACGTGTCGCGCGGCGGCCACAAGCTCGCCGGTGCCCTCGACGCCTTCGTCCCCCGGGGGCTTCGGGTCGAGGGCCGGCGCGCCCTCGACGCGGGCGCCTCCACCGGAGGCTTCACCGATGTCCTGCTGCGCGCCGGCGCCGCCCATGTCGTCGCCGTCGACGTCGGCTACGGACAGCTCGCCTGGTCGCTGCAGAGCGACGCCCGCGTCACCGTGAAGGACCGCACCAACGTGCGCGAGTTGACACTCGACGCCATCGACGGCATTCCCGTCGATCTCGTCGTCGGCGACCTCTCCTTCATCCCCCTCGGCCTCGTGCTGCCCGCCCTCGTCGCCTGCACCGCCCCCGACGCCGACCTCGTCCTGATGGTGAAACCGCAGTTCGAAGTGGGTAAGGAGCGGCTCGGGTCCGGCGGAGTGGTGCGGAGCGACGAACTCCGCGCCGACGCCGTGAAGAACGTCGCGCGGCAGGCCGGGGAGCTCGGACTCGGTGTCCTGGGCGTCACGGCGAGCCCGCTGCCCGGCCCCTCCGGAAACGTCGAGTACTTTCTGTGGCTGCGGGCAGGAGCGCCCGCGCTGGATCCGGCCGACGTCGACCGGGCCGTGGCGGAGGGACCTCGTTGAGTTCATCGGCAGCAGCACCAGAGTCAGCACCGCGTACCGTCTTCCTGCTCGCGCACACCGGCCGGCCGGCCGCCGTGCGCAGCGCCGAACTGGTCGTCCTGGGGCTGCTGCGCAGCGGCATAGGCGTCCGCGTCCTCGAGGCCGAGGCCGCGGACCTGCCGCTGCCCCCCTCCGTCGAGAAGGTGCCGGAGGCCTGCTCCGACGCCCTCGACGGCTGTGAACTGCTCGTCGTCCTCGGCGGCGACGGCACCCTGCTGCGCGGGGCCGAGTTCTCCCGCGCCTCCGGCGTCCCCATGCTCGGCGTCAACCTCGGCCGCGTCGGCTTCCTCGCCGAGGCCGAGCGGGACGACCTGGACAAGGTCGTCGACCGGGTCGTCACCAAGGCGTACGAGGTCGAGGAGCGGATGACGCTCGACGTCGCCGTCCACCAGAACGGGGACGTGCTGCACCGCGACTGGGCGCTCAACGAGGCCGCCGTTCAGAAGGTCTCCCCGGAGCGCATGCTGGAGGTCGTCCTCGCCATCGACGGGCGCCCGGTGACCGGCTTCGGCTGCGACGGGGTGATCTGCGCGACCCCCACCGGCTCCACCGCCTACGCCTTCTCGGCGGGCGGACCGGTCGTCTGGCCGGAGGTGGAGGCCCTCCTCATGGTCCCGATCGGGGCGCACGCCCTCTTCGCCAAGCCGCTCGTCACCACCCCCGACTCGGTCCTGGCCGTGGAGGTCGAGCCGCACACCCCGCACGGCGTCCTGTGGTGCGACGGGCGGCGGACCGTGGAGCTCCCGGCGGGCGCGCGCGTCGAGGTCCGGCGCGGCGCCGTCCCCGTCCGGCTCGCCCGCCTCCACCACGCCTCCTTCACGGACCGGCTCGTCGCCAAGTTCGCCCTGCCCGTCTCCGGCTGGCGCGGCGCCCCCCACTGATCCACGCCCTCACGGGTGACGCACGGGGCCGATGTCGCATCCGACCCGGGAAACCTCGTATGGTCTGGGGCGTGCTGGAGGAGATGCGGATACGGTCGCTCGGGGTCATCGACGACGCGGTGGTCGAGCTGTCGCCCGGCTTCACCGCGGTGACCGGTGAGACCGGTGCGGGCAAGACCATGGTCGTGACCAGCCTGGGGTTGCTGCTGGGCGGACGGGCCGACCCGGCCCTGGTACGGATCGGCGCGGCCTCGGCCGTCGTCGAGGGGCGGATCACCGTGCCCGCGGGCGCGCCCGCCGCCGTACGCGCCGAGGAGGCCGGGGCGGAGCTCGACGACGGCGCGCTCCTGGTGAGCCGCACCATCTCGGCGGAAGGGCGGTCCCGGGCCCACCTGGGCGGGCGCTCCGTGCCCGTCGGGCTGCTCGCGGAGCTCGCCGACGAGCTCGTCGCCGTCCACGGCCAGACCGACCAGCAGGGCCTCCTCAAGCCCGCCCGGCAGCGCGGCGCGCTCGACCGGTACGCCGGGGAGGGCGTCTCCGTCCCCCTCGCCGCGTACGGCACGGCGTACAAGCGGCTGCGGGCCGTCACCGCCGAGCTGGAGGAGATCACCACCCGGGCACGTGAGCGAGCCCAGGAGGCCGACCTGCTGCGCTTCGGGCTCACGGAGATCGAGGCCGTCGCCCCGCGCGCCGGGGAGGACGTCGAACTGGCCGCGGAGGCCGAGCGCCTCGGACACGCCGAGGCCCTCGCCTCCGCCGCCGCGCTCGCCCACCGCGCGCTCGCCGGCGACCCCGAGGACCCCGAGGCCGTCGACGCCACGACCCTCGTCGCGGGCGCGGGCCGCGCCCTGGAGACCGTACGGGCGCACGATCCCGCGCTCGCCGCGCTCGCCGACCGGACCGAGGAGATCTCCATCCTCCTCGCGGACGTGGCGGGAGAGCTCGCCGGCTACGCCGACAACCTGGACGCCGATCCGCTGCGGCTGGCCGCCGTCGAGGAGCGGCGGGCCGCCCTGACCCAGCTGACCCGGAAGTACGGGGAGGACGTCTCGGCCGTCCTCGCCTGGGCGGAGGAGAGCGCCTCGCGCCTCGGCGAGCTCGACGGCGACGACGACCGCGTGGAGGAGCTGACCGCCGAGCGGGACCGGCTGCGCGACGAGCTGTCCGTGCTCGCGCAGCGGCTCACCGACGCCCGGACCGAGGCCGCCGCCCGCTTCGCCGACGCGGTCACCGCCGAACTGGCCTCCCTCGCCATGCCGCACGCGCGCGTGTCCTTCGACATCCGGCAGACCGAGGACCCGGAGGGCGTCGAGGTCGGCGGCCGGCGCGTCGCGTACGGTCCGTCCGGCGCCGACGAGGTGGAGCTGCTGCTCGCCCCGCACCCCGGGGCCCCGCCGCGCCCGATCGCCAAGGGGGCCTCGGGCGGTGAACTGTCCCGGGTGATGCTCGCCGTCGAGGTCGTCTTCGCCGGGGTCGACCCCGTGCCGACGTACCTCTTCGACGAGGTCGACGCGGGCGTCGGCGGCAAGGCGGCCGTGGAGATCGGCCGCCGGCTCGCCAAGCTGGCCAGGAGCGCGCAGGTCGTGGTCGTCACCCACCTTCCGCAGGTGGCCGCCTTCGCCGACCGGCAGCTGCTGGTCGAGAAGACCAGCGACGGCTCGGTGACCCGCTCCGGCGTGACCGTCCTCGAGGGCGAGGAGCGGGTGCGGGAGCTGTCCCGGATGCTCGCCGGCCAGGAGGACTCCGAGACGGCGCGCGCGCACGCCGAGGAACTGCTCGCCACCGCCCGGGCCGACGTGTGAACGGGCTCGCCGCCTTCGGGCTCGCCGCCGGCGTGACCCGCGCCGTGTACGAAGGGGTGCGCCGCCGGGGACCCGGCGGCCGGTGGCTGCGCACCAACCACGCGGGGCGGAGCGTCGACCTGTACGCGGGGCCGGCGACCGCCCTGGGCGCGGCGGCCGGCGCCGGCAGCGGCCCGGTCGCGCTCGCCGTCCTCGCGGCCGGTGCCTGCGGGGCGTACGACGACGTGCGCGGCGACCACCGGCGCGGTTTCCGCGCCCACCTGGCGGCGCTGCGGCACGGCGAGGTCACCAGCGGGGCGGTGAAGCTCTTCGGGATCGGCGCCGCGTCGCTGGTCGCCGGGGCCCTCCTGAAGGAGCGGCCGGCCGACAAGCTCCTCGCGGGCGTCGTCATCGCCGGGACCGCCCACCTGGTCAACCTGACGGACGTACGGCCGGGCCGCGCCGGACTCCTGGTGCTCGGGCTCGGCCTGCCGGGACTGCTCCGGGGACCCGCCGCCGCCCCGCTCGCCGCCGCCCCGGTCGGCGCGGCGCTGGCCGTGCTCGCCGACGACCTGGGGGAGAAGACCATGCTCGGCGACACCGGCGCGCACGCGCTCGGTGCCGCCCTCGGCGCGGCCGTCGCCGCCGGGAACGGGCGGACGGGGCTCGTCGTCCACGCGGCCGGGCTGATCGCCGCCGCGGCCTGGGGGGAGTGGGACGGCGCCCGGACGTGACCGCCGGCGCGCGGGGAGGACGGGCGCCGGAAGGCCCCTCCCGCGCGCTCACCCGTGTGGGTGATCCGAGGGTCGGGATCCGGCCGCCGGGACCCCGACCGCGCAAGGGGACGACGCCATTTCGGCGCCGGAACGTGCGTACGGTCCCGGGCCCGGGCTGGCATCCTTGGGCGCGTGACACAGCTCCGTACGGTCCAGGTGCTGGGCGGTGGCAGCGCGGGCAGCAGCGCGCACGTCCGATCACTTGCCTCGGGGCTGGTGGCCAGGGGCGTGCGGGTGACCGTGTGCGCCCCGGCCGGCCTGGACCGCGTCTACGACTACGCCGGCGCGGGCGCGCACTTCGTCCCGCTGCCGGGCCCCGGCGACCTGGCGGCCGTCGCCGCCGTCCGCAACGCCTCCATCGGCGCGGACGTCGTGCACGCCCACGGCCTGCACGCCTCCGTGCGGGCCGCCCTCGCCCTCTCCGGCGGCGGCACCCCGGCCCGTACCCCGCTCGTCACCACCTGGCACACCCGGGCCCACGCGGACGGGCCGCGCGGCGGCGTCCTGCGGCTCCTGGAGCGCAGGACCGCGCGGGCCGCGGCGGTCGTCCTCGCCACCTCCTCGGAACTCGTGGACCGGGCCCGCAGACGCGGCGCGCGGGACGCCCGGCTCGCGCCCGTCGCCGTACCGGCCGGGCGGGGGCCCGTCTGCCTCCAGGACGGCAAGGCCCGCGCCGAACTCGGCGCCGTCGAGCGGCCTTTGCTGATGGCCGTCGGCGCGCTCGAACGAGGCCGCGGGTACGGGACGCTGCTCGACGCGGCGCGCGTGTGGCGCGAACTCGACCCCCAGCCGCTTCTGGTCGTCGCCGGCGAGGGCCCGCGGCGCGCCCAGCTCCAGCGGCGGATCGAGGACGAGGGCCTGGCCGTCCGGCTCATCGGCCGCCGCGACGACGTGGCGGAACTGCTCGCCGCGGCGGACATCGCCGTCCTCCCGTCCCGCTGGGAGGCCCGCTCGCTGCTGGCCCAGGAGGCCCTGCGCCTCGGCGTGCCGCTCGTCGCGACGGCCGTCGGCGGCGTGCCCGAACTCGTCGGCGACGCGGCCGAACTCGTCCCGTACGGCGACGCGGCCGCCCTGGCGGAGGCGGTCCGCGGTCTGCTCGAGGACACGGACCGCCGCATGGACCTGGCGGCGGCCGGCCGGACGCAGGCCAGGACCTGGCCGACGGAGGACGAGACGATCGCCCACGTGCTCAGCGTGTACGACGAACTGTCCGGGCGCTGAGGGGGCCAGGCCGGCCGGTGGCGCGGTCAGGCAGCCGTGCGCAGGACCACCAGCCGCTGCGTCGCGCGGGTCATGGCGACGTAACGGTCCACCGCTCCCTCGATGCCCGTGCCGAAGGCCTCCGGGTCGACCAGGACGACCAGGTCGAACTCCAGGCCCTTCGACAGTCCGGGCGTGAGGGAGCGGACGCGCGGGCGCTCCCTGAAGGCGGGGGCACCGATGACGCAGGCGACGCCCTCGGTGTGCTCGGCGAGCCAGCCGGCCAGGACCGCGTCCAGCTCCGTCACGGGGCCGTGGACGACCGGTACACCCGTGCTGCGGACCGAGACCGGTACGTTGGCGTCGGGGAGAGCCGCCCGGATCACCGTCTCCGCCTCCGTCATGACCTCCTCCGGCGTGCGGTAGTTGATGCCCAGCGAGGTCACCTCGATCCGGTCCATGCCGACCCGCTCCAGCCGCTCCGTCCACGACTCCGTGAAGCCGTGCCGGGCCTGGGCGCGGTCGCCGACGACGGTGAAGCTCCGCGAAGGGCAGCGCGACAGCAGCATCTGCCACTCGGCGTCGGTGAGTTCCTGCGCCTCGTCCACCACGATGTGCGCGAAGGGCCCGGCGAGCGGGTCCGTCAGGGCGCCGGGCAGCGCGCTCCCGTCGATCAGGGTGTCCTGGAGGTCCCTGCCCAGCAGCATGGTGACCGCGCCCTCGCCGTCCGCGTCGGACCGCACGATGTTGTCGATGACCCCGGCCATCCGCTCGCGCTCGGCCGCGACGGCGGCGTCGTGCCGCCGCTTGCGCACGGACGCCTTCGGGTCGCCGAGCCGCTGCCGCGCCGCGTCCAGGAGCGGCAGGTCGCAGACCGTCCAGGCCTGGGCGTCCGCCCGCTGCAGGCGGCGCACCTCGTCCGCGGCCAGCCACGGCGCGCACAGCCGCAGGTAGGCGGGCACCGACCACAGGTCCCCGACGAGGTCCGTCGCCTCCAGGAGCGGCCAGGCCGAGGCGAGGGCACCCGACAGCTCCTTGTCGTACCGCAGGGCGCGGCGGAACTGGTCCTCGGGGACGTCGTCCTGCAGCTTCTCGAGGAGGATCGTGCCCAGTTCGTCCCAGATGAGTTCGCGGCCCTCGTTGTGCGGGGCGCCCTCGGCGGCCTCGAAGGCCTCGGTCCACTCGTCGGCGGTCAGCGGGATCTGCGCCCAGGGGGTGGAGACCGTCAGCCCCTCGGTGGGCGGCTCCTCGTAGAACCGGGCCGCCAGCTCGATCGTGCGGACCATGGCCACCGAGGACTTCAGCCGGGCCACCTCCGGATCGGTCTCGGCGACCGCCCGCGCGCCCTCGGGGACGAGGTCCCGTACGGTGCAGGTCCGCACCCCCTCCTCGCCGAGGCTCGGCAGCACGTCGGCGACGTAGTTCAGGTACGGCTGGTGGGGGCCGACGAACAGCACGCCGCCCCTGCGGTGGCCCAGGCGCGGGTCGGAGTGCAGGAGGTACGCCGCCCGGTGCAGGGCCACGACGGTCTTGCCGGTGCCGGGGCCGCCGTCGACCACGAGGGCGCCCTTGGAGCCCGCGCGGATGATGGCGTCCTGGTCGGCCTGGATGGTGGCGAGGACGTCGCGCATCCGCTCGGACCGGTTACCGCCCAGGCTCGCGATGAAGGCCGACTGGTCGTCCAGGGCCGCGTGCCCTTCGAGGCCTTCGGCGGTGAACACCTCGTCCCAGTAGTCCGTGACGCGCCCGCCGGACCACCGGTACCTGCGGCGGCTGACGAGCCCCATCGGATGGGCGTGGGTGGCGGCGAAGAAGGGTTCCGCCGCGGGGGTGCGCCAGTCGACGAGCAGGCGGCGGCCGGTGCTGTCGGTGAGGCCGAGGCGCCCGATGTACACCGGCTCCTCGTCGCCCGCGCCGACGACCCGGCCCAGGCACAGGTCCAGGCCGAAGCGGCGCAGGGTGCGCAGCCGGCCGCTGAGCCGGTGGATCTCGGAGTCCCGTTCCATGGCCTCGCGGCCGGCGCCGCCCGGCGCCCTGCGCACCTCGGCCAGGCGGTCGGACAGTTCGGTGATCGACTGCTCCAGGCTCTCGGCGACGGCGGCGAAATGCTTCTCGTCACCGGCGATCAGTGCCGGGTCGGCCTTGGGGGAGAGTCGGTCGGGCAGGTCGAACGCACTGGAGCACACTTCGGTGAATCTCCCATTTCCGCAGCTCGGGGGGTGAGGCCTGTGATTCTGCGGTACGAAGGGGGCCTTGCCGCAAGGCCCCCTGTGTGCTATAGGTTAAGAGTGGCGAGGGACGGGTGTTCCTTGCCTTCGCTGTTTTCCGGGTGCCGGAAGCGCCCCGGACCGGCCTCCGGTCCCGCCGCCGCCGTCACGTCGTGTGGCGCCGCGCGCGCAGGGCCAGCGAGAGGGCCAGCACCGTCTGCGGGTCGTCGAGGTCCGTACCGAGCAGCTCGGAGATGCGGGCCAGCCGGTTGTACAGCGTCTGCCGGTTGAGGTGGAGCTCCCGGGCCGTCTCCGCCTTGCGGCCCGCGTGCGCCAGATACGTCTCCAGGGTCGGCAGCAGCGGCGGCCGCGCGGCACGGTCGTGGTCGCGCAGCGGACCGATCGCCCGCTCCACGAAGGCCGCCAGGTCCGGATGGTCCCGCAGCCGCCACAGCAGCAGGTCGATGTCGAGCCGCCGCGCGTCGTACCACGGCCGGTCCGACAGGCCCTGCGCCGCCGTGGCCGTCTCCGCCGCGTGCCGCAGCCCCGCCGAGGCCGCCGCCCAGCCGCCCGCCACGCCCACCACGACCACCGGCGGATGCGCCCCGGTCCTCTCCAGGCCCGCCCGCTCCACCCCCGCCCGCAGAGCCGCCGCCACCCGGTCCGCGACCGCCGTGCGCTCCGACTCCGTCCGCAGCCCCAGCAGCAGCGGCACCCGGCCCTCCACCGGCCGGACACCGAGCAGCACGGGCACCCCGACGGAGGCCAGCTCCTCCAGGACGGCCCGGGCCAGCAGCGCCCAGTTCCCCGCCGGGGACAGCTCCGCCGCCAGGCGCATCACCACCGGCAGCAGCGGCCCGTCACCCGGCTTGAAGCCGAGGACCCGGGCCTGCGCCGGTGCGTCCTCCGCCGAGATCCGCCCCTCCGCCAGGTCCGTCAGGAAATCGCCCCGGCCGCGCGCCGCGAGCTCCTCCTCCTGCCGGGCCTGCATCAGCACCACGGCCAGCAGCCCCGCCGCCCGCTCGGCGGCCATCCGGTGCACGGGAGCCGGCGTACCGGAGACCGCGAGGACGACCAGCCGGGCCCGTACCGAACCCGCCCCCGGCCCGCCGCCCGGCACGTCGACGAGGACCGTGCCGGTCGGCGGCCCCGACGCGCGGGCCGCCCGCCGGCCGCGCAGCCCGTCCCACACCTGGAGCGGGTCCGCCGGGCCGGGCGCGGTGCCCGCCGCGTACAGCAGCTGCCCGTCCGCCGTCTCCAGGAAGACCGGGTTGGCGGCGAAGTCCGACAGGATGCGCAGCACCTGCGGCACCCCGCCACCGCCGAGCAGTGCCTCGGTGCACTGCCGGTGCACCTCCTCGGCCTGCCGCTGGAGCGCGTAGTGGCCGTTGACGATCTCGGTGTGGATCTCCTCCGTCACCGCCACGAACGGCACCTCGCGGTGCAGCTGCACCAGCGGCAGGCCCGCCGCCCGCGCCGTCTCCACGATCGTCGCCGGCAGCCGGTCGAAGCGGGGGCCCAGCTCGACCACGAGCGCGGCGATGCCCCGGTCCGCGAGCCGCCGCACGAAAGCCCGCTGCTCGGCCGGGCGGGTCCCGAGGCCCAGCCCCGTCGTGAGCAGCAGCTCACCGCCCTTGAGCAGCGAGGCGATGTTCGGCACCTCGCCCGCGTGCACCCAGCGCACCGTGCGGTGCAGCCGGTCCGCGCACGCCACGACCTCCGGGAGCCCGCCGCGCAGACCCGGGAGCTCGAGGGCCCGCCGCACGGTGATCCCGCCCTGACTCTCCATGGGCCCGGACGCTACCCGCGTCCGTGTTTCCGCGACATCACCCCGCGGTCACGGGACCGGACCACTCGCCCCCCAGGGCGACAACTCGTCGCCCCGTGGCGCGAATTGCGCGACCGCATGTCGATTGTGGCCTACGTCACTCGCGAGGATGCTCTCGCGCCATGGCAGAGAAATCCACCCCAGAGGTCCACCGGCTCAAGGCGAACTCCGTCGGTCTGGTCGGCGTCGTCTTCATGGCCGTCGCCACCGCCGCCCCGATCACCGCCATGACCGGCAACCTTCCCATCGCCGTCGGCTTCGGCAACGGCACCGGCGCGCCCGCCGGCTATCTCTTCGCGACCCTCGTCCTGACCGTCTTCTCGGTCGGCTACGTCGCCATGGCCCGGCGGATCACCGCCGCCGGCGCCTTCTACGGCTACATCTCGCACGGCCTCGGCCGGATCGCCGGCATGGCCTCCGGCATGCTCGCCGTCCTCGCGTACATCGTCTTCGAGGCCTCCATCGTCGGCGTCTTCGCCTACTTCGCCCGGACGACCGTCGCCGACCAGCTCGGCGTGGACCTGCCGTGGATCCTCTACGCCGCCGTCATGCTGGCCGTCACCGCCGTCCTCTCCTACTTCGACATCAATCTCACCGCCAAAGCCCTCGGCGTCATGCTGATCGCGGAGATCGCCGTCCTCTTCGCGGTCGCCACCGCCGTCCTGATCTCCGGCGGCGGACCCGACGGGATACCCCTGGAGCCCGTCAACCCCAAGAACGCCTTCACCGGCGCCTCCGCCGGCCTCGGCCTCTTCTTCGCCTTCTGGTCGTGGGTCGGCTTCGAGTCCACCGCGATGTACGGCGAGGAGTCGCGCGACCCCAAGCGGGTGATCCCGCGCGCCACCCTGATCTCCGTCATCGGCGTCGGCCTCTTCTACATCTACGTGTCGTGGATGACGATCGCGGGGAACGGCCTCGCCGGCTCCGTGACGCTCTCCTCCTCCGCCACCCCCCTCGACCTGTTCTTCGCGCCCACCCGGTCCTACATCGGCGCCTGGGCCGTCGACGCCTTCCAGTGGCTGCTGCTCACCGGCTCCTTCGCCTGCGGCATGGCCTTCCACCAGTGCGCCTCCCGCTACCTGTACGCCATCGGGCGCGAGGGCTTCCTCCACCCGGCCCTCGGCCGTACGCACGCCCGGCACGGGTCGCCTTACGTCGCCTCCTTCACCCAGAGCGCCGTCGCCGTCGTCCTCGTGGGCGCCTTCTGGCTCACCGGCCAGGACCCGTACATCCACCTCTACACCCTGCTCGCCATCCTCGGGACGATGGCGATCCTCATCGTCCAGACCCTGTGCTCCTTCGCGGTCATCGGCTACTTCCGCAAGAACCATCCCGAGGACCGGCACTGGTTCAGGACCCTCACCGCGCCGCTCCTCGGCGGGATCGGCATGGCCGCCGTGGTCGTGCTCCTCGTCGTCAACATGGAGACCGCGGCCGGACTCGCCGCCGACTCCCTCTTCTTCGAGGCCATCCCCTGGATCGTCGGCCTCGTCCTCCTCGGCGGCCTCGGCCTCGGCCTCCACCTCAAGTTCAGGCGGCCCGAGCGCTACGAGGTCATCGGCCGGATCGTCCTGGAGGACGCCGTCGAACGCGAGGACGCGGTCCCCGAGCCCGAACCCGCCGCGGCGCCCCGGGGCTGACCCCACCGGCCCGGACCGCCACCGGGCCCTGGGACCACCCGCCCAGGACCCACCGGAACCACCGGCCCCGGACCGCCACCGGAGCCGGACCCACCCCACCCCCATCGCACAGGAGAGCCCCATGGCACGCACCCACCCGATGCACCTCCTGAACCGGCTGGCCGCCGAGCACGCCGGCGCCCGACGGCTCGGCATCCCCGTCGACGAACTCCGCGGCCTGCGCTCCGACGCGCTCGGGCGCCGCACCCTCCTCAAGTACGCCGCCGCGGCCGGGCTCGCGGCCGGCGCGGGCACCGTGGCCGCCGGTCCCGCCGCCGCCGCCCCCGTTCCCGACCGTCCGGTCAGGAGCACCGCCCGGATCGCCGTCGTCGGCGCCGGGATCTCCGGTCTCACCGCCGCCCTCACTCTCCAGGACGCCGGGCTCACCCCGGTGCTCTACGAGGCCAACCCCTCCCGGGTCGGCGGACGCATGTGGACGCAGCGCGACCACTGGGCCTACGGGCAGACGTCCGAGATCGGCGGCGAGCTGATCGACACCAGTCACAAGAAGATGCTCGAACTCTGCCGACGCTTCGGCCTCGCCGTCGAGGACTTCCTCGGCGGCGGCCCCAACGGGGCCGAGGAGGTCCTCTGGTTCCACGGCGCCTACTACCCGCGCCACCAGGCCGACGAGGACTTCAAGGCCGTCTACCAGGCCCTCCACCGGGACCTGATCGAGGCGGGGGAGGTGAAGTGGAACCAGAGCACGCCCGCCGGCACCGCGCTGGACAACATGTCGATATACGAGTGGATCGAGACCCGCGTCCCCGGCGGCCACTCCTCCCCGCTCGGCCGCTTCATCGACGTCGCCTACAACGTCGAGTACGGCGCCGACACCACCGAGCAGTCCTCGCTCGCCCTCGTCCTGCTGATGGGCTATCAGACCAATCCCGGCAACTTCAACGTCTGGGGCCTGTCCAACGAGCGCTACCACGTCGTCGGAGGCAACGACCGGCTCCCGAACGCCATCGCCGGGGCGCTCGCCCCCGGCACCCTGCGCAGGGGCTGGTCCCTGACGGCCCTGCGCGCCAACGCCGACGGCACCCAGACGCTCACCTTCACCGAGGCGGGCACCACCCGCACGGTCACCGCGGACCACACCGTCCTGTGTCTCCCGCTGCCCGTCCTCCAGGGGCTCGACCTCTCCCGGGCGGGCTTCGACCCCCTCATGCGCGACCTGCTCAGGGACGCCCGCATGGGCCACTGCACCAAGCTCAACATGCAGTTCGCCACCCGCCCATGGCGCGGCACCGGCCCCTGGCCCGGGGTCTCCGCCGGCGACTGCTTCACCGACACCGAGGTCCAGCAGACCTGGGACACCACCAAGATCCAGGGCGGCACCGGCGGCATCCTCATCCAGTACCACGGCGGCGGCCTGGCCCGGTCACTGAACCCGGCCGGACCCTTCTCCACCGAGTCCGACCCGTACGTCCGGGACCTCGTCGCCCGGCACCTCAAGGGCGTCGACGCCTTCTTCCCCGGCACCTCCAAGGCGTACACGGGCCGCGCCCAGCTCTCCGCCTGGCACAAGAACCCCTACACCCTCGGCGCGTACTCCTGCTGGCCCGTCGGCTACCTCCACCGCTACGCGGGCTACGAGGGCACCGCCCAGGGCAACGTCCACATCGGCGGCGAGCACTGCTCGTACGACTTCCAGGGCTTCATGGAAGGCGGCGCCACCGAGGGCGAGCGCGCCGCCCGGGAGGTGATCGACGCCCTGCGCTGAGGCGCCGGGACGCACACCGGCCCCGGGGGGAGCACCCCCCGGGGCCGGTCGCGACGCGCCCGTCAGCCGCCGTACGCGCCCGAGGCGGTCAGGCGCAGCGCCGTGTCGATCAGCGGAACGTGGCTGAAGGCCTGCGGGAAGTTCCCCACCTGGCGCTGGAGCCGCGGGTCCCACTCCTCGGCGAGCAGGCCGAGGTCGTTGCGGAGCGAGAGCAGCTTCTCGAACAGGACGCGGGCCTCGTCCACCCGGCCGATCATCGCCAGGTCGTCCGCCAGCCAGAACGAGCACGCCAGGAACGCGCCCTCGTCACCCTCCAGACCGTCGACCCCGGCCTCCTCGCCGGCCGTCGGGTACCGCAGCACGAACCCGTCCTCCGTGGACAGCTCCCGCTGGATCGCCTCGATCGTCCCGATCACCCGCTTGTCGTCCGGCGGCAGGAAGCCCATCTGCGGGATCAGCAGCAGCGAGGCGTCCAGCTCCTTCGAGCCGTACGACTGCGTGAACGTGTTCCGTTCCTTGTCGTAGCCCTTCTCGCACACGTCCCGGTGGATCTCGTCGCGCAGCTCCCGCCAGCGCTCCAGCGGGCCGTCGGCGTCCCCGGACTCGATCAGCTTGATCGTCCGGTCGACCGCCACCCAGGCCATCACCTTGGAGTGGGTGAAGTGGCGGCGGGGTCCGCGCACCTCCCAGATGCCCTCGTCGGGCTGGTTCCAGTTCTTCTCCAGGTACTCGATCAGCTTCAGCTGGAGCAGGGCGGCGTAGTCGTTGCGGGACAGCCCCGTCATGTGGGCCAGGTGGAGGGCCTCGGTGACCTCGCCGTACACGTCCAGCTGGAGCTGGTTGGCGGCGCCGTTCCCGACCCGGACCGGGCTCGAGTTCTCGTACCCCGGCAGCCAGTCCAGCTCCGCCTCGCCGAGTTCCCGCTCGCCCGCGATGCCGTACATGATCTGCAGGTTCTCCGGGTCGCCCGCGACCGCGCGCAGCAGCCAGTCCCGCCAGGCGCGGGCCTCCTCGCGGTAGCCGGTGCGGAGCATCGAGGAGAGGGTGATCGCCGCGTCCCGCAGCCAGGTGTAGCGGTAGTCCCAGTTCCGTACGCCGCCGATCTCCTCCGGCAGCGAGGTCGTCGGCGCCGCCACGATGCCGCCGGTCGGCGCGTACGTCAGCGCCTTCAGGGTGATCAGCGAGCGGACCACCGCCTCCCGGTACGGGCCGTGGTAGGTGCAGTGGTCGACCCATTCGCGCCAGAAGTCGGTGGTGGCCTCCAGGGCGGCCTCCGGCTCGGGCAGCGGCGGCGGCTCCTTGTGCGAGGGCTGCCAGGACAGCGTGAAGGTGATCCGGTCCCCCGGGGTGACCGTGAACTCGGAGTACGTGGTGAGACGCTCGCCGTGGGTCTCCGCGTCCGTGTCCAGCCACACCGAGTCGGGCCCGGCGACGGCGACCGTACGGTCCCCGACCTTGTGCACCCAGGGCACGATCCGGCCGTAGCTGAACCGCATGCGCAGCGAGGAACGCATCGGCACCCGGCCGCTGATGCCCTCCACGATCCGGATGAGCTGCGGGGCCCCGTCACGCGGGGGCATGAAATCCGTCACCCGGACCGAGCCGCGCGGGGTGTCCCACTCCGACTCCAGGACGAGCGAGTCGCCGCGGTAGCGCCGCCGGTCGGCGTGGGCCGGCTCGGCGCCGTCGGGTACGGCGGGGGCCACCCGCCAGAATCCGTGCTCCTCCGTGCCGAGCAATCCGGCGAAGATCGCGTGAGAGTCGAAGCGGGGCAGGCAGAGCCAGTCGACACTGCCGTCCCGGCAGACCAGCGCCGCGGTCTGCATGTCTCCGATGAGTGCGTAATCCTCGATACGCCCGGCCACGTGCTTCACTCCAGTCGAACGGCCACGTCCGCCCCGTGGGGCGCTTGCTACGAATGTGCCTGATGTGCCGGCCCGACGGGAGGCGGGGGCCGGCTGGGTCAGCGGTCAGAGGGTCGTCGACGAGCCCGTGATTCCGGTCGGCCCGCGGGGTGGTGCGGTGGACCGGCCGGCTCGGCAGGCAGTTCCGAGCAGGATACGTCGCGTCCGGGTGACCGGCGCGATCACGCGGGCGAAACGCGCTGCGCCACCCGGACGAGCAGCCCGGGCGAGCAGGCCTTTTCCCGCCGGAGAGCCCTTCCCCGGAGGGCCGCGTCGCGGTCCGTGTGCACCCGACTGCCACGCGTGGCCGGAAGCGGTCTCCCTTCGTCGCTGATACCCTGGTACCCCGTGGACCGGTGGGAAACGGCGAGAGCCGAGGACCCCGCAACCGCAGCGACGGCACCCCCCGATTCTTCCCGAGGGGCCGCCGGAACGCACCTCCAGAACGCGACCACGGGAGCCCCCTCTTGGCGATGCCGCCCAACACCACGACGACCAAGCACATCTTCGTCACCGGGGGTGTCGCCTCCTCCCTCGGCAAGGGCCTGACCGCCTCCAGCCTGGGTGCGCTCCTCAAGGCGCGGGGCCTGCGGGTCACGATGCAGAAGCTCGACCCGTACCTCAACGTCGACCCCGGCACGATGAACCCCTTCCAGCACGGTGAGGTGTTCGTCACCAACGACGGCGCCGAGACCGACCTGGACATCGGCCACTACGAGCGCTTCCTCGACGTCGACCTCGACGGCTCGGCCAACGTCACCACCGGCCAGGTCTACTCCCAGGTCATCGCCAAGGAGCGGCGCGGCGAGTACCTCGGTGACACCGTGCAGGTCATCCCGCACATCACCAACGAGATCAAGTCCCGGATCCGCCGCATGGCCACCGACGACGTCGACGTCGTCATCACCGAGGTCGGCGGCACGGTCGGCGACATCGAGTCCCTGCCGTTCCTGGAGACCGTCCGCCAGGTCCGCCACGAGGTCGGCCGCGACAACGTCTTCGTCGTGCACATCTCGCTGCTGCCGTACATCGGCCCCTCCGGCGAGCTGAAGACCAAGCCGACCCAGCACTCGGTCGCCGCCCTGCGCAACATCGGCATCCAGCCCGACGCGATCGTGCTGCGCGCCGACCGCGAGGTCCCCACCGCCATCAAGCGCAAGATCTCGCTGATGTGCGACGTGGACGAGGCCGCCGTCGTCGCCGCGATCGACGCCAAGTCGATCTACGACATTCCGAAGGTCCTGCACACCGAGGGCCTCGACGCCTACGTCGTCCGCAAGCTCGACCTGCCCTTCCGCGACGTGGACTGGACCGTCTGGGAGGACCTGCTCGATCGCGTCCACAACCCCGAGCACGAGGTGACCGTCGCGCTCGTCGGCAAGTACATCGACCTGCCCGACGCCTACCTCTCGGTCACCGAGGCCATGCGGGCCGGCGGCTTCGCCAACAAGGCCCGGGTCAAGGTCAAGTGGGTCACCTCCGACGACTGCAAGACCCCGGTCGGCGCCGAGAAGCAGCTCGGCGACTGCGACGCCGTCCTCATCCCCGGCGGCTTCGGCGACCGCGGCGTGTCCGGCAAGGTCGGCGCCATCCGCTACGCCCGCGAGAACAAGGTCCCGCTGCTCGGCATCTGCCTGGGCCTCCAGTGCATCGTGATCGAGGCGGCCCGGAACCTGGCCGACATCCCCGAGGCCAACTCCACCGAGTTCGACCCGGCCACCGCGCACCCCGTCGTCTCCACGATGGAGGAGCAGCTCGCGTACGTGGAGGGCGCCGGCGACCTCGGCGGCACCATGCGCCTGGGCCTCTACCCGGCGAAGCTCGCCGAGGGCTCGGTCGTCCGCGAGGCCTACGGTGACCAGCCGTACGTGGAGGAGCGCCACCGCCACCGCTACGAGGTGAACAACGCCTACCGCGCGGAGCTGGAGAAGAAGGCCGGTCTGGTCTTCTCCGGCACCTCCCCGGACAACAAGCTCGTCGAGTTCGTCGAGTACCCGCGCGAGATCCACCCCTACCTGGTCGCCACCCAGGCGCACCCGGAGCTGAAGTCCCGCCCCACCCGCCCGCACCCCCTCTTCGCGGGTCTGGTCAAGGCGGCCGTCGAGCGCAAGACGGGCGCGTCGGCCGAGTAGGCGCCTGGCGTTAACGTTGCCGGGGTACGCGTCCTGCGGGGCGCGTACCCCGGCTTTTTCGCACGTGGGAGGAAGAACGATGCAGCAGGTGCAGGACACCGCGGAGGAGTGGCAGGTCGTCGCGAGCGCGACCCCCTTCACGGGCAACAAGACGAGTGTCCGCACGGACGACGTGGTCATGCCGGACGGCACGGTCGTGCGCCGTGACTACCAGGTCCACCCCGGTTCGGTCGCCGTCCTCGCCCTGGACGAGCGGGACCGGGTCGTCGTGCTCCGGCAGTACCGCCACCCCGTGCGGCAGAAGCTGTGGGAGATCCCGGCCGGACTGCTCGACGTGCCCGGCGAGAACCCGCTGCACGCGGCCCAGCGCGAGCTGTACGAGGAGGCGCACGTCAAGGCCGGGGACTGGCGGGTCCTGACCGACGTCTACACGACGCCGGGCGGCTGCGACGAGGCCGTACGGATCTTCCTCGCGCGGGACCTCTCCGAGGCGGAGGGCGAGCGGTTCGCGGTCGCCGAGGAGGAGGCGGACATGGAGCTGGCGCGGGTGCCGGTGGAGGAGCTGGTGCGGGGGGTGCTGGCGGGGGAGCTGCACAACAACTGTCTCGTGGTGGGGGTGCTGTCCCTCGCGGCGGCGCGCGCCACGGCCGACGGCCTGGACTCCCTCCGTCCGGCGGAGGCCGCCTGGCCCGCACGGCCCTTCCAGCCGTAGGGCGGGTGGCCCGGGCCCCCGAGCGGGGTAGGCGAGGCGTGGTGTGACCATCGGCTGATCCGATCGGGGGATGTGTCCGCCGCGCTCCGCCAGGGGCGCACCGTGGGCTGAACTACGCTCGGAAACACCCGTGCGGAGACCCCGCGGGATCGGCTCGTGCGCAGGTGGACGGGAGCGTGGCCCGTGACGGATCAGGCGGTGGCAGCGGCCGGCAGCCGGCGGTTCTTCGGCCGGCAGCGGGAGCTCAAGGCACTGCGCGCCGACATCGAGCGGACCGGACTCGACACCCTCACCGGCCGCAAGGCCCCCCGCGCCCGGGTCCTGCTGATCGCCGGCAAACCCGGCTCCGGCCGCACCACCCTGGCGGAGGAGCTGACCGCCTCGCTCGCCGACCGCTACCCCGGCGGCCTCTTCCGCGCCCGCCTCACCGAACCGGGCGGCGACCCCGTCCCCACCGCCCGCGCCGCCCAGGAGCTGCTCGCCGCCCTCGGCGTCGCCGAACCCCCCGGCGCCGGCGAGGAGGAACTCACCGAACTGGTGCGCCACGCCCTCGCCGGGCGCCGCGCCCTCCTGCTGCTCGACGACGCCGTGGACGCCGAGCAGGCCGACCCCCTGATCCCCGACGACCCGGACTGCCTGGTGGTCGCGGTGGCCCGAGGCCCGCTCACCGGCATCCCGGACGTCCGCCCCTGCACGGTCGGCGGTCTCGACCCGAAGTCCGCGATCGAACTGCTCACCACCTTCACCGGCGCCGTGCGCGTCACCGTCGACCCGCAGGCCGCTGAGACCCTGGTGGAGGAGTGCGGCGGACTGCCCGCCGCCGTCGTCCTCGCCGGCGGCTGGCTGGCCGGCCGACCCAAGGCCTCCATCGCCGACCTGGCCAAGCGGCTGCGCGCCCGCGCCGGTGACCCGCTCACCCGGACGTTCCTGCTCGCCCACGAGGCCCTGCCCCAGCCGGCCGCCCGGATACTGCGATTCCTCTCGCTCGCCCCCCTGGGCCGCGCCGACGCCCACACCGCCTCCGCCCTGGCCGGCTGCTCGGTCTCGGCCGCCGCGACCACCCTCGCCGACTTCGTCCGGCTGGGGCTGGTCCGCGAGGCGGGGGACGGACAGTACGAGCTGCCGGGCCACCTCGTGCCCCTGCTCCGCGCCCGGCTGGAGGAGGACGACCGGCCCGCCGAGGTGCAGCTCGCCCGGGCCCGGATGCTGGAGCGGACCGTACGGCTCCTCCAGTCCTGCCGGGCGGTCACCGAGCCGGAGGGGTCGTCCGCCCGCCGCAGGCTCTCCGGCCTGCCCCGCGCCCTGCGCTTCCCGACCACCGCGGACGGGGCCGAGTGGCTGCGCTCGCGGCAGCCGGTCCTGCTCGCCTCGGCCCGCCTCGCCGTCGCGGACGGGGAGCTCGACACCCTCGCCCGCCGCCTGATCGCCTCCCTGGTCCGGGCGCTCGCCGCCCACCGGGGCGCCGAGGCCGCCGCCCCCGAGCTGTACGGCCTGCACCGGCTGGTCCTGGACGTGGCCGAGCGGCGCGGACTCCACCGCGAGCGGGCCGCCGCCCTGCTCAACCTGGGCGACCTCGACGCCAGGACCGGCCGCACCAAGGAGGCGCTGCTGCGCTACCGGGCGGCCCTGGACGCAGGAAGGGCGGCGAACGACCCGTACGCCGTCGGCCGCGCGATGGAATCCGTAGGCGGCAGCTACCAGGAACTGGGGGACTGGCACCGGGCAGGCGACTGGTACGGGCGGGCGCTCGCACAGCGGCTCGCCCGCGACGAGCGCGCCGACCAGGCCCGGCTGTACGCCCGCCTCGGCACCGTACAGACCTATGCCGGACGGTACGGCGAGGCGCTGCGGAACTGGCGCGCCGCCGCGGCCGGCTACCGCAGGCTCGACGATCTCGCGGGCCACGCACGGGCGTTGAGCGAGGCTGCCCGGGTCCAGGAGTACGCGGGGCGGCCCGAGGAGTCGCTGCGGACCTGCGAGGAAGCGGTCGAGTGGGCCCGCCGGGCCCGGGACGCCCGGCTGCAGGCCGCCCTCCAGCTGCGGCTGGCCGACACCCTCGACCGGCTCGGCGACCCGGCGGCCGCCCGGCTGCACCGGGCCGCGGCGGAACGTCTGCTGGAAACGGAATCCTCTGCCTACGAAATCCGCAGTGGGTCCGCTGAAGATTAGTACTTTGAAAGGCTAGACAGCGGGAACTCCTTCATTAGACTGGTTGCGCCGCGTTCGAACGTGGTCTGCCCCGGTGTGCCGTCGTGCATCCGGGTATGTATCGCAGTGCCCCCAGTTATCCCCCTGATTCAAGGACCGTGATCGACGATGAAGGTCGGCATCCCCCGCGAGGTCAAGAACAACGAGTTCCGCGTGGCCATCACCCCCGCCGGTGTCCACGAGCTCGTCCGCAACGGCCACCAGGTCTTCGTCGAGCAGAACGCCGGTGTCGGCTCCTCGATCACGGACGAGGAGTACGTCGCCGCCGGCGCCGGGATCCTCCCCACCGCCGACGAGGTCTGGGCCACCGCCGACCTGCTCCTCAAGGTCAAGGAGCCGATCGCGGAGGAGTACCACCGCCTCCGCAAGGACCAGACCCTCTTCACCTACCTGCACCTCGCCGCCTCCAAGGAGTGCACGGACGCCCTCCTGGAGTCCGGCACCACCGCCATCGCGTACGAGACCGTCGAGACCGCGAACCGCGCGCTCCCGCTGCTCGCCCCGATGTCCGAGGTCGCGGGCCGCCTGGCCCCGCAGGTCGGCGCCTACCACCTGATGCGCTCGGCCGGCGGCCGCGGCGTCCTCCCCGGCGGCGTCCCCGGCACCCAGGCCGGCAAGGCCGTCGTCATCGGTGGCGGCGTCTCCGGCTGGAACGCCACCCAGATCGCCGTCGGCATGGGCTTCCACGTCACCCTGCTCGACAAGGACATCAACAAGCTCCGCGAGGCCGACAAGATCTTCGGCACCCAGGTGCAGACGATCGTCTCCAACGCCTACGAGCTGGAGAAGGCCGTCGTCGAGGCCGACCTCGTCATCGGCGCCGTCCTCATCCCGGGTGCCAAGGCCCCGAAGCTGGTCACCAACGAGCTCGTCGCCAAGATGAAGCCCGGAAGTGTCCTTGTCGACATCGCGATCGACCAGGGCGGCTGCTTCGAGGACTCCCACCCGACCACCCACGCCGAGCCGACCTTCCAGGTCCACAACTCGGTCTTCTACTGCGTCGCCAACATGCCCGGCGCGGTCCCGAACACCTCCACCTACGCCCTCACCAACGCCACGATGCCCTACATCGTGTCGCTGGCGAACAACGGCTGGGCCGAGGCGCTGCGCCGCGACGCCGCGCTCGCCAAGGGTCTCAACACCCATGACGGCAAGGTCGTTTACAAGGAGGTCGCCGAGGCCCACGGCTACGACCACGTCGAGCTGAACAGCCTCCTGGGCTGACCCTCCCGCGGCCCGTCAACGCGTGCCGTCAATATCACGCTCCCGGCCGGACCTTGTTCGACAAGGTCCGGCCGGCTGTGTCTCCGGCCACGCCGAAACGTTCGGTCAACTCGCCTCGAACGTAACCCTTTAACCGATTCGCACACCCCGGAAACGTGTGGATGCATGCCCGCGCACCCTTGACAGAGAGGTGTTCGGTCGCCGACACATCCGGCCGGGTCCGGCGGATTGTGTTGCTGCGGACCGGTGACACGCCATAGAGTCGCCAACCGTCGGCATGGTGCCACGCTGACCTATCGATAAATGTTCCTGGTCACATCCAAGGAGGTAAGACGACTTGTGAATGAGTCGACAATTACTCCCGGGAGCGGTGCGCCAGGTGCCCCGATCGGCTCCGTCGCGGTGCGGACCTTCGCGACGCACCAGCCCATGACGACAGCCCACACGATGAAGACGATGGACGGCCTACACGTGAACGCCACGGCCGGCAACGAGATGGGCCGAGAGTCCACCCACTTCGCCGCCTACGACGAGGTGCCCGAGGGGCACTTCTACGACCCCGACGCCGAGTACGAGCCCGATCCGGAGTACGCGGCCACCCTCGCGCCCGACGCCGCCCGGCAGCGCCGCGAGCGGATCGGCCCCACCGGACGGCCCCTGCCGTACTTCCCGATCCCGGGCCCGCTGACCGACCACGGGCCCGCGAAGATCATCGCGATGTGCAACCAGAAGGGCGGCGTCGGCAAGACCACGTCGACCATCAACCTGGGCGCCGCGCTCGCGGAGTACGGACGGCGGGTGCTGCTCGTCGACTTCGACCCGCAGGGAGCCCTCTCGGTGGGCCTCGGCGTGAACCCGATGGAGCTCGACCTCACCGTCTACAACCTGCTCATGGAGCGGGGCATGTCGGCGGACGAGGTGCTCCTGAAGACCGCCGTGCCCAACATGGACCTGCTGCCGAGCAACATCGACCTCTCGGCCGCCGAGGTGCAGCTGGTCAGCGAGGTCGCGCGCGAGTCCACGCTCCAGCGCGCCCTGAAGCCGCTGATGAACGACTACGACTACATCGTGATCGACTGTCAGCCCTCGCTCGGTCTGCTGACCGTGAACGCCCTGACGGCGGCTCACAAGGTCATCGTGCCGCTGGAATGCGAATTCTTCGCCCTGCGCGGCGTCGCCCTGCTGACCGAGACCATCGAGAAGGTCCAGGAGCGGCTCAACCCCGAGCTGGAGCTCGACGGCATCCTCGCCACGATGTACGACTCCCGGACCGTGCACAGCCGCGAGGTCCTCGCGCGCGTCGTCGAGGCCTTCGACGATCACGTGTACCACACGGTGATCGGCCGGACCGTGCGCTTCCCGGAGACCACGGTCGCCGGCGAGCCCATCACCACGTACGCCTCCAACTCCGTGGGCGCCGCCGCCTACCGTCAGCTCGCCAGGGAGGTGCTCGCCCGGTGTCACGCCGAGTGAGTCTGCCCGGGGCCGACGAACTCTTCCGTACGACCGGGGGGACGGCGCTCCAGGCGTCCTCGCCCCGCCGCACCGTCCCCGCTCCGGCGGGGGAGAGCGACACGACGGCGGCCGAAGGCCCCGCGGAGTACACCGCGGCGGCCTCCGAGACGGCCGAGCCGCGCGCCCGCGCGGCCGAGCCCGAGACGCCCCCGGCCGCCAAACCCGCCGCCGGCGCGGCGGCCCGGCGGCGCGGCGGACGTCCCGCGGCGCGCCGGCCGAGCGGACGCGAGCGCCACGACGAGAAGATCACGGTCTACGTCTCCGCCGAGGAGCTGATGGACCTCGAGCACGCCCGGCTGGTGCTCAGGGGCGAGCACGGCCTTGCCGTCGACCGGGGCAGAATCGTCCGTGAGGCGGTCGCCGTGGTCCTGGCGGACCTGGAGTCCCGCGGCGACGCGAGCATCCTCGTCCGCCGTCTGCGCGGCCGCTGAGGGTAGCCTGCGGGCTGCCGCTCCCCCGCTAGCCCTGGATCCGCCCCATGCACCGCCCCCCCGACGAAACGTCCCGCCCGCCGCGCCGCCGCGCCCCCGGGCGCGGACCCGACGGGGAACCGGCCCCCGGGTCCGGCTTGGCCGCCGCGCCGCGCCGGGACCGGGAGGCCGCGCCTGGGCCGGACCACGCCCCGGGCGTCACGCCGGACCGCGAGCCGGGGCCGGCCGAGCCCCCGGGCGGCGGGGAAGCGGCACTGCCCGCGCGGGCGGCGGACGGCGAGGACGGCCGGTTCACCGTCCGCCTGGCGAACTTCGAGGGGCCCTTCGACCTGCTCCTCCAGCTGATCACCAAGCACAAGCTGGACGTCACCGAGGTCGCCCTCTCCCAGGTCACCGACGAGTTCATGGCCCACATCCGGGCCCTCGGACCGGACGGGGACCTCGACCAGACCACCGAGTTCCTGGTCGTCGCCGCCACCCTGCTCGACCTCAAGGCCGCCCGGCTGCTGCCCGCCGCCGAGGTGGAGGACGAGGCCGACCTCGCCCTCCTGGAGGCCCGCGACCTGCTGTTCGCCCGGCTCCTGCAGTACCGCGCCTACAAGCGGATCTCCGAGATCCTGGAGGAGCGGTGGGAGGCCGAGGGCCGGCGCCACCCCCGTACCGTCGGACTCGAACCGCACCACGCGGCCCTGCTCCCCGAGGTCGTCCTCACCATCGGCCCCGAAGGCCTCGCGAAACTGGCCGCGCAGGCCATGCGGCCCCGGCCCGCGCCCGAGGTGTACGTCGACCACATCCACGCCCCGCTCGTCAGCGTCCGCGAGCAGGCCGCCCTGGTCGTGGCCCTGCTGCGGGAACGCGGCACGGCGAGCTTCCGGGAGCTGGCCGAGGACGCCGGGGACACCCTCACCGTCGTCGCCCGCTTCCTCGCCCTCCTGGAGCTCTACCGGGAGAAGGCGGTCGCCCTCGACCAGGAGAGCCCCCTCGGGGACCTCACCGTCTCCTGGACGGGCGGGGACGCCGGGCCGGGCGGCACCCCCACCGTCACCGACGAGTTCGACCAGGAGGCCCCCGCATGAGCGACAGCGACCTCAAGCCCGCCCTCGAAGCCGTCCTCATGGTCGTCGACGAGCCCGCCACCGAACAGCACCTCGCCCGGGTCCTGGACCGCACCCCCCCGGAGGTGGCGGACGCCCTGTGCGAGCTGGCCGCGGAGTACACCGCCCAGGGCCGCGGCTTCGAGCTGCGGCAGGTCGCGGGCGGCTGGCGCTTCTACACCCGCCCCGCGCACGCCGCCGCCGTCGAGGCCTTCCTGCTCGACGGCCAGCAGGCCCGGCTCACCCGCGCGGCCCTGGAGACCCTCGCGGTCGTCGCGTACCGCCAGCCGGTCAGCCGTTCACGGGTCTCCGCCGTCCGCGGGGTCAACTGCGACGGGGTCATGCGGACCCTCCTCCAGAGGGGTCTGGTGGAGGAGGCGGGCGCGGAACCCGAAACAGGTGCGATCCTGTACAGGACGACGAACTACTTCCTGGAGCGGATGGGCCTGCGCGGCCTGGACGAACTCCCCGAGCTCGCCCCCTTCCTCCCGGAGGCCGAGGCGGTCGAGCCGGACTCCCTGGAAGGCGTTCCGTCGTTCGAGCCCGATGCGGACGAGACCGAGAAGACGACGGAAGTTTGATGCGAAGCAGCAGCGGCAGGAACAGCGGAAACAACGGCGGGAGCCGTGGTGCCAAGAGCGGCGGCCGCGGCAACTACCGGGGCGCGGGGAACAACCGCGACGACCGGGGCCAGAGCGCGGGCCGCCCGCGCCGGCCCCGCCCCGAGGAGCGCGGGTACGACGTCGACGGCCTGGCCGGGCGTCCCTCCGACGGCCCGAAGCGCGGACGCGGCGACACCGCCCGCGGCGGCGCCAAGGGCGGCCCCAAGCAGTCCCCGAAGCGGGGCGGCGGCCGCACGGCCCCGGCGCGCTCGCGCGAGTACGAGACCCGGGCGGAGGAGCGCAACCGCGAGCGGTACGCCAACAAGCCCGAGATCAAGACCCCGAAGACCTTCCCCGGTGCCGAGCAGGAGGGCGAGCGGCTGCAGAAGGTCCTCGCCCGCGCCGGCTACGGCTCCCGCCGCGCCTGCGAGGAGCTCATCGAGCAGGCCCGCGTCGAGGTCAACGGCAGCATCGTGGTCGAGCAGGGCCTGCGCGTGGACCCGGAGAAGGACGAGATCAAGGTGGACGGCCTCACGGTCGCCACCCAGTCGTACCAGTTCTTCGCCCTCAACAAGCCGGCCGGTGTCGTCTCCACCATGGAGGACCCCGACGGCCGCCAGTGCCTGGGCGACTACGTCACCAACCGTGAGACCCGCCTGTTCCACGTGGGCCGGCTCGACACGGAGACCGAGGGCATCATCCTGCTCACCAACCACGGCGAGCTGGCCCACCGTCTCACCCACCCCAAGTACGGCGTGAAGAAGACCTACCTGGCGGCCATCACCGGCCCGCTGCCCCGCGAGGTCGGCAAGCGGCTGAAGGACGGCATCCAGCTGGAGGACGGCTACGCGCGCGCCGACCACTTCCGGGTCGTCGAGCAGACCGGCAAGAACTACCTGGTCGAGGTCGTGCTGCACGAGGGCCGCAAGCACATCGTGCGCCGCATGCTCGCCGAGGCGGGCTTCCCGGTGGAGAAGCTGGTGCGGACCGCCTTCGGCCCGATCACCCTCGGGGACCAGAAGTCGGGCTGGCTGCGCCGCCTGAGCAACACCGAGGTCGGCATGCTGATGAAGGAAGTCGGCCTGTAGGACCGGGGCGCTCCCCGTGAGCGCCCGAGGAGGCCCGTGACCGCCCGGCGGTCACGGGCCTCCCGTCGTCTCCGGCCCTTGTGGCCGGCCCCTCCCGCCATTTATAGTCAAGTTGACTCTTAAGGAGGCGGGTGTGAGGAACACGTCCATCCGGACAGCCCTCCGGCGGCTCCGGCGGAGCGACCGCACGGCCCTCGCCGCGTGCGGCCGGCGGGCCTGGACCCACGGGGGTGGACCAGGCCCCGGCGCGCCCCGGCCGTACCGTGCCGGGGGCGTCCGGCCGCTCACGGCGGGGGCCCGGCCATGACGGCGCGCGTGTACGGGCACGGGCTCGTCACCGGCGCGTTCTGCCCCCCGCACGCGGGCCACCACCACCTCGTCCGCACCGCCCTGGCCCGCTGCGAGCGCGTCACCGTGCTCGTCCGCACCACCGAGGACGCCGCCCTGCCGCTCGACGCGCGCGTCGCCTGGATGCGGGAGATCCACCCCGACGCCCTCGTCGTCACCGGCGACACCGCCGCCGACCTGCCCGAGCCCGTCGACGCGGTCTTCACCGCCGGGCCGTACGGGGACGGGGGCGGCGACGCCGACGGAGGCGCGGGCCCCGGCCTGGAGGGCGCCGAGATCGTCCGCGTCGGCGGCCGGCACGCGCAGAGCACGGTCGCGGATCCTGGGGCCGGTCCGACGGGGAACACCGGCACCGGCACCCTAGGCCCCGATTTCCGCCCCGCCGCTCCCGGCCACGCCCTTCCCGACGACGCCGCCGTCCTCGCCGACCCGCCCGGCCACTGGGACCTCCTGGAGGCACCCGTCCGCGCCGCCCTCGCCCGGCGGGTCGTCGTCCTCGGGGCCGAGTCCACCGGCGCCACCACCCTGGCGCGCGCCCTCACCGACCACTACCGGCGGCGCGGCGGCGTGTGGGCCCGTACCCGCTGCCTCGCCGCCGACCCGCGGGCCGACCGGGAGCGGGAATCCCGCGACTTCCCCGTCGCCGCCCAGCGCCGGGCCGAGGACGAGGAGCGGGCCGCGCGCGAGGGTTCGCCGCTGCTCGTCTGCGACGGCGACGCCTTCGCCGCCACCATCCGGCACGAACGGCGCTTCGGCACCCCCAGCCCCGGCACGTGCGCCGTCGCCGCCCAGGGGCGGCACCACCTGTGGCTGCTCACCGACCACCGGGGCGTTCCGTCCGGCCCGGACCCCGGGGACCTCCGGGCCTGGACCACCGCCCGGCTCCTCACCCGTCTCCTGCGCACCGGCCGCCCCACGGTCCTCCTCAGCGGCCCGCCCGAGGAACGGCTCGCCACCGCCGTCGCGGCCGTGGACGCCCTGCTCGCCCAGCCCTGGGAGGTACGCCGGTGAACGGCCCCACCCCGCCCCCGCGTCCGCCCGAGGGCTACGACCCGCACGCCTTCGAGCCGTTCGCCGTCACCGTGGACCTCGCCGTCCTCACCGTCCGCGAGGAACGCCTGCACGCCCTGCTCGTCCAGCGCGCCCAGGAACCCCACGCGGGGGAGTGGGCCCTGCCGGGCGGCTTCGTACGGCCCCGCGAGTCCGCCGAGACGGCCGCCCGCCGCGAACTGGCCGAAGAGACGGGGCTGCCCGACGGCACCGTCGCCGGACTCCACCTCGAACAGCTCCGCACCTACAGCGACCCCGACCGCGACCCCCGGATGCGGGTCGTCTCCGTCGCCTTCACCGCCCTCGTCCCCGGCCTGCCCGAACCCCGGGGCGGCGGCGACGCGGCCGAGGCGCGCTGGCTGCCCTACGGGGAGCACGGGCCGCTCGCCTTCGACCACGACCGGATCCTCGCCGACGCCCGCGAACGCGTCGGCGCCAAGCTCGAGTACACGTGTCTCGCCACCGCCTTCTGCCCGCCCGAGTTCACCCTCGGCGAGCTGCGGCAGGTCTACGAGACGGTCTGGGGCGTCGAACTCGACCGCCCCAACTTCCGGCGCAAGGTCCTCACCACGCCCGGCTTCGTCCGGCCCGTGGAAGGACCGCCGCGCCGCACCGGCGGACGGGGGAAACCGGCCGCGCTCTACCGGGCGGGCGAGGCCACGGCCCTCCACCCGCCGTTGCTCCGACCGGAAGGACGATCGGCATGACCACGGGTAAGCAGGCCGCCACGGGGGCGTTGACGGGACTGGCGCTCGGCGACGCGCTGGGGTACCCCACGGAGTTCAGCGACGTGCCCGCGATCCTCGCCAAGTGCGGGCCGTGGCGGACGATGGAGCTGCCGGTGACGCGGGGGACCGCGTACGTCACCGACGACACCCAGATGACCCTCGCCCTCGCCCGCGCCCTGCGCACCGCCCTGGAGAGGGGCCCCCTCAGCCCCTCGTGGCTGGTCCGTCCGCTGCGGGAGGAGTACGTCGCCTGGTACCGCTCGCCGGAGAACAACCGCGCCCCCGGCCGCACCTGCCTCGTCGCCTGCGAGGCGCTCACCACCGACCTGCCCTGGCAGGACGCCAGCCAGATCCACTCCAAGGGCTGCGGCGCCAACATGCGGGTCGCGCCCCTCGGGCTCGTCCCCGGCCTCGGCGACGAGGAGCGCGCCGGCGCCGCGCAGCTCCAGGCGGCCCTCACCCACGGCCACCCCACCGCGCTCGCGGCCTCCGACCTGACGGCCCACGCCGTGCGCCTCCTGGCCGAGGGCGTGGACCCGGCCGGGCTCGTCGGCCGGCTGCGCTCGTACGCGTACGAGAACCGGGACCGCTACCACGAGCGCTGGCTCGGCGACCTGTGGACCCGCTCCCAGGACCCCTCCGCCCTCCACTTCGTCCGGCGCGGCTGGGACGAGTGCCTGGCCGTCCTCGAACGCCTCGACGCCGTCCAGCGCACCGCCGACCCGGAGCTGGACCCCTGCGCGTACACCGGGGACGGCTGGATCGCCGAGGAGGCCCTCGCCACCGGGCTGCTCTGCTTCCTCCTCTTCCCCGGCGACCCGCTCACCGCCCTGCGCCGGGCCGCCTGCACCCGCGGCGACTCCGACTCCGTCGCCGCCCTCGCGGGCGCCTTCGCCGGAGCCCATTTGGGCGCGGACGCCTGGCCTGCCGCGTGGGCCGAGCGGGTCGAGCACCGGGACGAACTCCTCGCCTTCGGAGCGCTCTGGGACGCCTGACCCGGCCCGCCACCGGGCCCTACAGCTCCCGGAGGGCCGAGGCGCGGCGGGCGCGGACGAGGAAGTCCTGGACGCGGGCGTGGTCCGGGGCGGCGGGCAGCGGGCTCCGGGTGAGGGCGGTGTCCGCCTCCTCCTGGAGGCGGTCCATCCAGGCCTCGATCTCCTCCCACCCGACCTCGCCCCGCTTGACCGCGAGGAGACGCTCGCGCTCCTCACCGACGTCGATCCGCAGCTCACCCGTGCGCAGCAGGTCCCGGCAGCTGGTCAGCAGCCGCACCAGGTGCATGGCGTGCTTCCAGCGCGGGCGGCCGTACTGGCGGACGTCCGCGTCGAGCTTGCGGCGCTGGCCGGCCGCGTAGCGGACGAAGGTCTGGTGCGCCTGCCGGGAGAGGAAGGCGCCGCGCAGCGAGAGGAGTTCGCGGCCGAGGTCGTCGACCCGGGTGACGAGGGGGGAGTGGAGGCACTCCAGGACGTTCGGGTTGTTGCGCAGGGCCAGCTCGCAGAAGCGTTCCAGCTCCCAGCTGAACTGCTCCTCGGCCGGCCCCTCCACATGGGCGGGGGGCTTCTCGAAGTGCCAGAACAGCGGGGTGGGGGCGAGGTAGACACCGCGCGTGTCGGTGTCGCTGTCCTCCGTCGCCAGGCCGAACGCCCGCGAGCCCATCACGCAGGCGTAGATCGTGTGATCGCGGACGAGCGCTTCCGGGGTCATGTCCATGGCGGTCAGGCTACGCGAGGATGATCGACTCCCCGGAGACGGTGATCCGCTCCTCCGGCAGCGGCCGGGTCGCCGGGCCCGTCACCACCGAACCGTCCGCGATCCGGAACCGCGAACCGTGGCAGGGACAGCGCACCGTGCCGTCCACCACCTTGTCCACCAGGCAGCCCTGGTGCGTGCAGACGGCCGAGAAGGCCTTGAACTCGCCGGCGGCGGGCTGCGTCACGACTACCTTCCGCCCGGCGACGACCTTGCCGCCGCCGACCGGGATCTCCGCGGTCCGCGCGAGGACCGCCCCGGCCGGTCCCGTCGTCGCCGCGCCCCCGGTGGCCGGAGCGCTCGTCCTCGTACCACCGTCACCACCCCCGTCCCCGCCGCCGGCACCGCAGGCGGTCGTGGCGGACGCCGGGGCCAGGGCGGCGGCGAGGAGGACGGTACGGCGCGGGGTGGCGTTCGCGGTCATACGGCCCACCTTGGCCGCGCCCCCGCCCCGCCCGCCGCGACACGCCTACGCCCAGGGCGCCAACTCCCTCGCCCGGCCGTCCGCGTCCCTGCGGACCTCCAGGACCGCCGTCACCGCCGCCCGCTCGACGGGGCCGTACACATGCGGGTAGAGCCGGTCCTCCGAGCCCTCCCACCGGACCTCCGCGCCGAGCCGAGCCTCGTCGACGACGAGCACGAGCAGCGGGCCCGGCACGTCCCGGTAGTGGACGTCGGCGACGGCCAGGGCCGCCTGCTCGTCGGGCGAGCAGTGGACGAAGCCCTCCTCCGCGAGCGACGGCGGGGCGTAGGGGACCTCGGGAGCGGCGGACCAGGCGTCCAGCGGTACGACGTGCAGCAGCATCCGGCCTTTCTACCCCGCCCGGCCCGGCGCCGTACGCCGGGTGGCGGAACCTCCGGCCACCGGCGCCACCGTCTCGGAGGGCGGGCACCGCACGCGCGCCGCGCGCCCGGCTCACTACCCTGACTAGGCTGAACGAGCACAGACGCAGGCGAAGGAGCACGACGTGGCGGTACGAGCGGTCCGGGGCGCCGTCCAGCTCGAACGGGACGAGGCCGGGCACATGCACGAGTGCGTCGAGGAGCTGCTCACCGCCGTCCTCACCCGCAACGGGCTCACCGCCGACGACCTCATCAGCATCTGGTTCACCGCCACCCCCGACCTCCACAGCGACTTCCCCGCCGCCGCGGCCCGCCGGATCGGCATCGCCGACGTCCCGCTGATCTGCGCCCAGGAACTCGACGTGGCGGGGGCCATGCCCCGGGTCGTCCGCCTCCTCGCCCACGTCGAGACCGATCTGCCCAAGAACCGGGTCGCGCACGTCTACCTCGGCGCCGCGGCCGCCCTGCGCAAGGACATCGCCCAGTGAGAACAGCGCTCGTCATCGGAACCGGACTCATCGGCACCTCCGCCGCGCTCGCCCTCGCGGGCCGGGGCGTCACGGTCCACCTGCGCGACCACGACCCGGCGCGCGCCCGCACCGCCGCCGCCCTCGGCGCCGGCACCGACGAGGCCCCCGGGGGCCCCGTGGACCTCGCGATCGTCGCCGTACCGCCGGCGCACGTCGCCGCCACCCTCGCCGAGGCCATGGGCGCCGGGCTCGCCCGCGGCTACCTGGACGTCGCCAGCGTCAAGGGAGGCCCCAAGCGGGAGCTGGAGGCCCTGGGCCTCGACCTCACCGCGTACATCGGCACCCACCCCATGTCCGGCAAGGAACGCTCCGGCCCCCTCGCGGCCACCGCCGACCTCTTCGAGGGACGGCCGTGGGTGCTCACCCCCACCCGGGACACCGACACCGAGGTCCTCAACCTCGCCCTGGAGCTCGTCGCGCTCTGCCGCGCCGTGCCGGTCGTCATGGACGCCGACGCCCACGACCGGGCGGTCGCGCTCGTCTCCCACACCCCGCAGCTGGTCTCCTCGATGGTCGCCGCGCGCCTGGAGGAGGCCGACGAGTCGGCCGTACGCCTCTGCGGGCAGGGCATCAGGGACGTCACGCGCATCGCCGCCTCCGACCCCCGCATGTGGGTGGACATCCTCTCCGCCAACCCGGGCCCCGTCGCCGACGTCCTCGCGGGCGTCGCCGCCGACCTGGACGAGACCGTCCGCGCCCTGCGCTCCCTCCAGTCCGCCGACGAGGACAAGCGGCGGGAGGGGACCAGCGGCGTCGAGGACGTCCTGCGCCGGGGCAACGCCGGCCGGGCCCGCGTCCCCGGCAAGCACGGTGCCGCGCCCACCGTCTACGAGACCGTCGCGGTCCTCATCAGCGACCGGCCCGGGGAGCTGGCCCGCATCTTCGCCGACGCCGGCCGCGCCGGCGTCAACATCGAGGACGTCCGCATCGAGCACGCCACCGGCCAGCAGGCGGGCCTGGTGCAGCTCATGGTGGAGCCCTCCGCGGCCCCGGTCCTGGGCGCCGCCCTGGAGGAGCGCGGCTGGGCCCTGCGCACGGGCTGAGGGTCCGTGCGGCCCTCCTCGCGTGAGGGCGGTCCGCGTCCGCCCGGCGGGAGCGGTCCACCCGGGCGGGTGCACGGCTCTCCGGGCGCTGGCCCGAACGGGCGGGGCCGAACGGGTGCCGGGGACTCGGTAACCTTGTGGAGGTCCCCCGCATCTCCGCCGGGCCCTACCGCTCACCCAGGAAGGTGTTCCCACCGTGGAATCCGTGATCGTCGCCATCGACGGGCCGTCCGGCACGGGCAAGTCCAGCACCTCGAAGGCGGTCGCCGCCAAGCTGGGGCTGAGCTACCTCGACACCGGCGCCCAGTACCGGGCGATCACCTGGTGGATGATCAGCAACGGGGTGGACGTCGGCGACGCCGTCGCCGTCGCCGACGCCGCCGCCAAGCCGGTCATCGTCTCCGGTACGGACCCGGCCCGGCCCACCATCACCGTCGACGGCGCCGACGCCTCCGGCCCCATCCGCACGGAGGAGGTCACCTCCAAGGTCAGCGCCGTCAGCGCCGTCCCCGAGGTGCGCAGGATCATCACCGAGCTGCAGCGGACCATCGCCAGCGGCGCCGAGCAGGGCATCGTCGTCGAGGGCCGGGACATCGGCACCACCGTCCTGCCCGACGCCGACCTGAAGATCTTCCTCACCGCCTCGCCCGAGGCCCGCGCCGCCCGCCGCTCCGGCGAGCTCAAGGGCGCCGACGTGCACGCGACCAAGCAGGCCCTCATCAAGCGGGACGCGGCCGACTCCAGCCGCACCACCTCCCCGCTGGCCAAGGCCGACGACGCCGTCGAGGTCGACACCACCGACCTCACGCTCGACCAGGTGATCGAATGCGTCGTGACCCTCGTCGAGGAGAAGCGGACGGCCGCCCGGTGACCCTGCCCTCCGAGAAGGGCGCCGCCGTCGGCCGGCGCATCGGGATCGGCCTGATGTACGGCCTCTGGAAGCCGCGCGTCCTCGGCGCCTGGCGGGTGCCGGCCTCCGGCCCCGTCATCCTCGCCGTCAACCACGCGCACAACATCGACGGCCCCATGCTCATGGGCACCGCCCCGCGCCCCGTGCACTTCCTCATCAAGAAGGAGGCGTTCGCCGGCCCGCTCGGCGGCTTCCTGGAAGGCATCGGGCAGGTCAAGGTCGACCGCGACAGCACCGACCGCGCCGCGATAGCGAACGCACTGGGCGTGCTCGACCAGGGCGGCGTCCTCGGGATCTTCCCCGAGGGCACCCGCGGCGAGGGCGACTTCGCCTCGCTCCGCGCCGGCCTCGCCTACTTCGCCGTCCGCAGCGGCGCGCCGATCGTCCCCGTCGCCGTCCTGGGAAGTTCCGAGCGGCGCGGACGGTTGATCAAGGCACTGCCCCCGCTGCGTGGCCGCGTCGACGTCGTCTTCGGCGACGCCTTCGAGGCGGGGGACGGCACGGGCCGCCGCACCCGCAAGGCGCTCGACGAGGCCACCGTACGGATCCAGGAGCGGCTCACCGCCCACCTGGAAAACGCCAGGCGTCTCACCGGGCGCTGAGCGAGACTTTCAGTAGTGGGCTCCGCGAGCCGGGGACCCACCGACCACGAATGATCAAGGAACGGACTTCATGAACGACCAGCACGACCACGGGGCACTTGGCGACGCCGAGTACGCGGAGTTCATGGAGCTCGCCGCGGAAGAGGGCTTCGACATCGAGGACGTCGAGGGCGCGATCGAGGAGGCCGGTCACGGCCCCCTCCCCGTCCTCGCCGTCGTCGGCCGCCCGAACGTCGGCAAGTCGACCCTGGTGAACCGCATCATCGGCCGCCGCGAGGCCGTCGTCGAGGACAAGCCGGGCGTCACCCGTGACCGCGTCACCTACGAGGCCGAATGGGCCGGCCGCCGCTTCAAGGTCGTCGACACCGGCGGCTGGGAGCAGGACGTCCTCGGCATCGACGCCTCCGTCGCCGCCCAGGCCGAGTACGCCATCGAGGCCGCCGACGCCTGCCTCTTCGTCGTGGACGCCACCGTCGGCGCCACCGACACCGACGAGGCCGTCGTCCGGCTGCTCCGCCGCGCCGGCAAGCCGGTCGTGCTCGCCGCCAACAAGGTCGACGGCCCGGCGGGCGAGGCCGACGCCGCCACCCTGTGGTCCCTGGGCCTCGGCGAGCCGTTCCCCGTCTCCTCGCTGCACGGCCGCGGCACCGGTGACCTCCTGGACGAGGTCCTGAAGGCCCTGCCCGAGGCCCCCGGGCAGCGCTTCGGCAACGCCGTCGGCGGCCCGCGCCGCATCGCCCTCATCGGCCGCCCGAACGTCGGCAAGTCCTCGCTCCTCAACAAGGTCGCGGGCGAGGAGCGGGTCGTCGTCAACGAGCTGGCCGGCACCACCCGCGACCCGGTCGACGAGCTGATCGAGCTGGGCGGCACGACCTGGAAGTTCGTCGACACCGCCGGCATCCGCAAGAAGGTCCACCTCCAGGAGGGCGCGGACTACTACGCCTCCCTGCGCACCGCCGCCGCCGTCGAGAAGGCGGAGGTGGCCGTCATCCTCATCGACACCACCGACCGGATCTCGGTCCAGGACCAGCGCATCATCACGATGGCGGTCGAGTCGGGCCGTGCCATCGTCATCGCCTACAACAAGTGGGACGAGCTGGACGAGGAGCGCCGCTACTACCTGGAGCGGGAGATCGAGACCGAGATGCAGCAGGTCTCCTGGGCGCCCCGGGTCAACGTCTCGGCGAAGACCGGCCGCCACATGGAGAAGCTGGTCCCGGCCATCGAGACCGCCCTCGCCGGCTGGGAGACCCGCGTCCCCACCGGCCGGCTCAACGCCTTCCTCGGCGAGATCGTCGCCGCCCACCCGCACCCGATCCGCGGCGGCAAGCAGCCCCGCATCCTCTTCGGCACGCAGGCGGGCACCAAGCCGCCGCGGTTCGTCCTCTTCGCCTCCGGCTTCCTGGAGGCCGGCTACCGCCGCTTCGTCGAGCGCCGGCTGCGCGAGGAGTTCGGCTTCGAGGGCACCCCGATCCACATCTCGGTCCGCGTGCGCGAGAAGCGCGGCAAGAAGAAGTAGGCGGTACGCCGGGTCCGGCGGAGGTACGGCCGAGGGCCGGGGCGCATCGCCCCGGCCCTCGGCCGTACCCACGAACCTCACGGACCTCACCGGCCCCGAGGCCCTCGCGGGTCCGCGGTGGCTCCCCGAGGGCTTCCTAGGGGCTCCTGCGGGGCCCCGGCGGCAGTGCCGCCTGCGGAGCCACGGTGTACGTGTGCTGCGTCGCCGACCAGGCCGTCGGATGGGCCGCCGGCCGGCCGCCCTGCCCGTACGCCTGCCCGGTCCCGGCCCCCTGGGTGTACCCCTGGCCCTGCCCGTACAGGCCGGCGCTCGTCACCGTCCCGAAGGCACGGAAGCGGAGCTCCTCCTCACCGCTGCGGTCACCCGGGAGGGTGCGGAACGACCGGCGGTACTCCGAGTACAGCGCGTCGAAGATCGGCGTCGCCGAAGGGCCTGCCGCCCCCTCGTGCGCCGGGCGCATGGCGGGGATCGGACTCGGATGAGGCTGGGGGAAGGGGTCGTATGCGTGCACATAGGTGCCAACGACCCCGCCGCCCGTCGGATGCGGCCGACTCTCCGAAAGGGGAGCCGGCCGGGGCCGCGGCACCTTGGGCACCGAGGGCCGCCCGGAGCCCCCGGAGGGCCGTCCGGGCTCTATGCCGGGCCGCGCGTCCCGGCTCACGTGCCGGCCAGCGGCATCGCGGCGGCCACCAGGCGCCCGTTGGCCGCGGCCTTCTCCAGGGCGTCCCGCAGCAGGTCCTCGCGCGGCTGCTGGCCGATGGAGCCCACCGGGGCGGCGAAGACCAGGACCGTGTGCGACTTGTTGGCCGCGGCGCGCCAGCCCTCCGTCACCTGCAGCGGCTGGTGCGCCTGCCACCAGGCGGCCTGCCCGGCGCCGCCCGGCCCCGGCTGGAGCACCGAGTGCAGCTGTCCCATGGCGACCAGCACCGACCAGCCGGGCAGCACCGCCGGCTTCTGGTTGACGTCCGCGACCGGCTGGAAGCCCTGCTCGGTCAGCAGGGTGAGGAACTCGTCCGTGAGTCCGTCGCCGCCCGGCCGCGCCACCGGCGCGGTCGGCTCCACGACCAGCGCGGGGTGCAGCTCGCCCCCGACCAGCACCAGACCGCTGGTCACACCCAGCACCGCCTGCTCGGGGTGGGCGGCGGTGAGCGCCTCCCCGGCCTCGAAGGAGGCCACGGCGCCCTGGAGCTGCTCCTCGGGAACCCGTACGACCTGGGACGGGATGCACGTGGCGTGGGCGAAGGCGAGGACCGCCGTCTCCTCGCCGACGAACAGCACCGTGCTGGTGCGCTCCTGCTCGGAGTCGCCCGGCGTCCGGCAGGAGGTGCAGTCGTAGCTGGCAGGGGCGTTGTCGCCGGCGAGCAGCCGGTCGGCTTCTTCGTCGCCGATCTCGGCGCGTACGTCCTCGCTGACGTCGAGCATGCGCGGCACGGGTGGCTCCCTGGACTCGGTACGGGCGACGCCGGGCCGTTCCCGGGCGTCTCATGCAGAGTTCAACGGGCCAGGCTCGGCCGGGGTCACGCGCGGACGGCGGGCAACTTGCCGGAGTCCCATGCGGGACGGGCCCGGCGGCGGCCGGGCCCGGGGACGGGGACCGCCGGCGCCCTCCGGGGGCGGCGGGTGACTCCGACCGGGTGGGGTGTGCGCGGTGTTCCGCGCGGCACCGACCGCCGGGAGCGTCCCGCTGCCTAGCCTGCACCGATGTCGAAGATCCGATTTTGGACCGCCGGTTCGCTCGCCGCGGCCTCCGCGGCGGCGCTGATGAGCCTTCTTCCCGCGCCCGCGCGGGCCGCCGCACCGGAACCCGTCACCGTCACCGCCCCGACCGCCACGACCACCGCCGTGCCGGCCTACCCCTGCGCCAAGGACCAGTGGCCCTGGGGCTGCGTCGCCGAGTGCGAGAGCAGCGGCCGCTGGAACGCCAACACCGGCAACGGCTACTACGGCGGGCTCCAGTTCTGGCAGCCGACCTGGGTCGAGCACGGCGGCCTGCGCTTCGCCGCCCGCGCCGACCTCGCCACCCGGCAGCAGCAGATCACCGTCGCCGAGGAAGTCCTCCGTACCCAGGGCTGGAAGGCGTGGCCGACCTGTTCCAAGCGGTACGGGCTCAGCGGGCGCGTCCACACCGTCCAGCCGGGCGACACCCTCAGCTCGATCGCCCGCAGGTTCGCGATCAAGGGCGGCTGGCAGGCCCTCCACACCGCGAACCGCGAGCTGATCGGACCGGACCCGAACCGGATCACCGTCGGCACGATGCTGCGGATCGCGCCGCTCTGAGGACACCGTGGCGCCCCGTCCGGCCGACGCGTACGGACGGGCGCCACGGCAGGGCCGGGGGAGACCCCGGCCCCCGCCGCTCCCCGTCCGTGGGCCCTCGGGCGGGGAGCGGCGGCACGCGGCCGGGAAGAGCCCCCGGGGCCCGGCCGGCTCCCGCACCCCGAGCGACGCGGAACCGTCCCGTCGCCCGCCCGCCGGCCGGAAGGGCCGCCCGCCCCGGGCCCCTCACCCGCCGTGACGACCTCCGGGCGCACGGCCGTGCGGCACGGGCAGTACAGTCGGCCCGACCGACCAACCGACCTGGGGGAACCGGCAGCGCGATGCGTATCTCCTTTCTGCTCCACAACGGCTACCACTACGGCGGCACCATCCGGACCACCTTCACGCTCGCCGAGGAGCTCGCGGAGCGCCACGAGGTGGAGATCGTCTCCGTCTTCCGCCACCGGGACCAGCCGCTCCTCGGCCTGCCCGCCGGGGTGACCCTGCGTCACCTCGTGGACCTGCGCAAGGACAGCCCCGGCTACGACGGCGACCACCCGGACTTCCACCGGCCCGCCCGGGTCTTCCCGCGCGGCGACGGCCGCTGGAAGCAGTACAGCGCCCTCACCGACGCCCGCATCGGGGAGCACCTGCGGGGCGTCGAGGCGGACGTCCTCGTCGCCACCCGCCCCGGGCTCAACGTCCATCTCGCCCGGCAGGCGCGCCGCGGCCCGGTCCTCGTCGGCCAGGAGCACCTGATCCTCACCGGCCACAGCTACCGGCTGCGCCGCGACATCGCCCACGAGTACGCGCTGCTCGACGCCGTCACCACCGTCACCGAGGCCGACGCCCGCGCCTACCGGAAGCTGGGGCTGCGGGACGTACGGATCGAGGCCGTGCCCAACAGCGTGCCCGCCCCCTCCGTGCCACCGGCCGACCCCGCCGCGCGGACCGTGGTGGCGGCGGGCCGGCTGACCCGGGTCAAGCGGTACGACGTGCTGATCGACGCCTTCGCCGAGGCGGCGGCGGACCTGCCGGGCTGGACGCTGCGGATCTACGGCTCCGGCGACGCCGTGCAGGACCTCAAGGGCCCGCTCACCCGGCAGATCGCCGCCCGGGGCCTCGGCGAGCGGGTCTTCCTCATGGGCTCGGTCACGCCGATGGAGCCGGAGTGGGCCAAGGGCTCGATCGCTGCGGTGACCTCGCAGCGCGAGTCCTTCGGCATGACGATCGTGGAGGCGATGCGCTGCGGGCTGCCGGTGGTCTCCACCGACTGTCCGAACGGGCCCCGCGAGATCATCGAGGACGGGGTCGACGGGCGGCTGGTGCCGGTGGACGACGTGGCGGCCGTCGCGCGGGCGCTGCGCGCGTACATGGCCGACGACGAACTGCGTGCCAAGGCCGGCAGGGCCGCGCTGGCCGCCTCCGAGCGCTTCGACCCCGCCCGGATCGCCGCCCGCCACGAGGCCCTGTGGACCGAACTCGTCCACCGTGGCGCGAGCCGCCGCGTCCACGGCAGGGGCCGCGCCGCCGCCCACCGCGCCCTCGGTGACGCCCTCGACGGCGTCTACACCCTCAAGGCCCGCGCCGGCCGCCTGGTCCGCCGCTTCCGCTGACACGGCGGACGCCGCGGACCTTCCGGCCGGGCGACCCGACGCGGGGCGCGGTCTCCCCGGGATCGCCGTCACCGAACGGAGTTCCGGTACCGCCTCTCGCGTGCCGTGCGGAAGCGCCCGGCCGATCGCGCCCGGTGGTGCCGGCGTAAGCATTCCGTGGGGGAACCGTGAGAACCGCCGGTCATGGAGCCGGCGTCCGGCGGGAGCCAATTCGACGCACCGTCACAGGCACGGGAATTCCCCGGGAGTTCCCGGTGGACGCCGGGGCGCGGCCGAGTTCGGGGGCGGTTGGTACGAAGTACCGGAGAGGCTCGGGAATTACTGGAGAATCGGCTGGAAGTTGTCCCTCGGGATGGCCGGAGGCGGGTCAAACATAGGGCGGACAGTTGTGACCCAAGTGTGACCGCCGAGGGACTAACGTGGAGTCCATGGCTCCCACATCGCGCACTCCCGAACCGCCCCGCGACAGCCCCGAGTCCTATGTGGGTCTCGACGCGGACGGCGCCGAGCGGCTCGCCAGGACACGCGGCTGGACCGTGGTCCGGGCCCTGCCGCCGGGCTCGATCGTCACCATGGAGTACCTGTCCGGACGCATCAACTTCGAGGTCGAGGACGGTACGGTCACCCGCTGCTGGGTCGGCTGACGGGCACCAGGACCGGCACCCCGACCCCGCCCGTACGACGAAGGGCCCCGGCCGATCCGGCCGGGGCCCTTCGTCGCGTACGGATACGGCTCAGCCGCCCGCCCCACGGGTCGCGGGGGCACGGGTCGCCGGGGTCCGGCGGGCCACTCCCACGGTCTCCCTGGCCGGTTCCTCGGCCGCCGCCGGACGCGGCGGGTAGTAGCCGGGGCGCGGACCGCCGGAGGCCACGGGCAGCGAGGGCACCAGCCGGCGCCGGTCCCGCAGGCGCTCCCCGAGGCGGTCGCGCAGGGCCAGGATCCGGGCCTCCGCCAGGGCGATGACCGGCTCGCACCAGGGCAGCGCGAGCAGGATCAGCAGGCCGGCGGCCCAGCCGAGCAGGACGTCGCTCAGCCAGTGCGTCCCCAGATAGACGGTGGTGAGGCCGACGCCGAGCGCGACCACCGCCGAGAGCGCCGACAGGTACCGCCGGGCCCGCGGGGTGGTCGCCAGGTAGGCCAGGATGCCCCAGGTCACCACCGCGTTCGCGGTGTGACCGGAGGGGAATATGTCACCGCCCGCGAACAGTTCGGCGGAGCCGATCTGGGTCGCGTAGTGGGGGCCGAGACGGCCGAGGCCGAGCTTGACCGAGCCGACCGAGACGTTGAGGAGCAGGAGCGCGGCGCCGAGGCAGAGCAGGGGTCGCAGCGTGTGCTGGCGCCAGGAGCGCCAGCCCAGCCAGGCGGCCACCATCACGGCCGTGGGACCGCGCTGACCGAGGACGACGTAGTAGTCGAGGAAAGCGTGGAGTTCCGGCCACTGCTGATAGGGACGGAAGAGCATGATCTTCCAGTCGAGGGTCACCAGCCAGGTCGAGAGGAGAACGGCCACGACGATGGCGAGATAGAACGCCGACGTCCCGCCGAAGAGGGCGAGACGCGTGCGGGTCATCCGCGGGACCTCTATCTTCGGCGGTTCCGGCTCCCGGTCCAGCCGGGCAAAGATGTCGGTACGCACCCAATGGACGTTACAGGGAGTGAGTAGCCGACCCGCGCGATCCCGTGCCTTCGTGATGACGATGTGATGTGGAGTAGGTCTCAGGGGGACCCATTCCCTCTCGGCGTCCGAAAATCAGATGACCATCGGTCCTCATGTCGGCGAAATGAATCCGGAAGCCTGTTTGTATCCGCGGGAAATGCTTCGGACGGGCATCCGTACGGAATTCCATGCGACGCGCGGGCGGGGGCGAGTGGCGTACGCCACACCCGGAGCCCCCACGGGGTGAGAGCTGCGCCACGCGCTCGGTCCTTGAACTCGCGTACGCTGACGGCTCACTCGCCCGTCGATGCCGGGCCGCCCCGGGGGCGAACGCCCTGGTCGGTGCCCACCGAGCGCGAGAGCTTCACTGGGAGGTACGTACATGTCGCGGACGATCACGGCCCGAGTCCACCCGCGTGCCGCCGACGGCGGCGCCCACCGCTGGCTCGTCCTCGTCGTCCTCTGCGTCAGCCTGCTCCTGGTCGCCCTGGACGCGACCATCCTCCACGTCGCCGTCCCCTCGCTCACCGAGGACCTGCGCCCCAGCTCCACGGCGCTGCTCTGGATCGTCGACGCCTATCCGCTGGTCTGCGCCTCGCTGCTGACCCTCTTCGGCACGCTCGGCGACCGGGTCGGCCGCCGGAGGGTGCTCCTCCTCGGATACGGCCTGTTCGGCGTCGCCTCGGCCGTCGCCGCCCTCGCCACCGAGCCGGGCGTGCTCATCGCCGCCCGCGCCCTGCTCGGCGTCGGCGGCGCGATGATCATGCCGGCGACCCTCTCCATCATCCGCGCGGTCTTCCCCGACCGGCGCGAACGCGCCACCGCCATCGGCATCTGGACGGCGGTCGCCGCCATCGGGGCCGCCGCGGGTCCGGTGCTCGGCGGTTTCCTCGTCGAGCACTACTGGTGGGGCTCCGTCTTCCTCATCAACATCCCCCTGATGGCGCTGATCCTGCCGCTCGGCCGCCGCCTGCTGCCCGAGTCCCGGGGGAGCGGTGAAGGGCCCTGGGACGTCCTGGGCGCCCTCATGGCCGCCGCCGGCGTCCTCGGCTGCGTGCTGGGCGTGAAGCGGGCGGGCGCCGGGGACCCGCTCCTCGCGCTGCCGACCGCCGGGCCGCTGCTCGTCGGCGCCGTGCTCCTCGTCCTCTTCGTACGGCGCCAGAGGCGGCGCCCGCACCCGCTGATCGACACGCGCCTCTTCTCCCGGGCCGCCTTCACGACCTCGGTCGGCTGCATCGTCCTCGCCATGCTGGCCCTGGTCGGCCTGGAGCTCATCGCCGTCCAGTACCTCCAGCTGGTCCTCGGGCTCAGCCCGCTGGAGACCGGGCTCCGGCTCCTGCCGCTCACCTTCGCCGCCATGGCCGCCGGCGCCACCGGCTCGTACACCCTGCGGCGGATCGGGCCGCGCCGGATGGTCGGCTGGGGCTTCGTGCTCACCGCCGGCGCGGTGCTGCTGCTCACCCTCATGGGACAGCACGACCGGCCGCTGCTGCTCACGGTGGGCTTCGTCCTGCTCGGCTTCGGTCTCCAGACCACCCTGTTCTCGGCGTACGAGTCGATGCTCAGCGAGGCGCCGCAGCGCAGCGCGGGCGGCGCGGCCGCGATCGGGGAGACCTCCTACCAGCTCGGCGCCGGCATGGGCATCGCGCTGCTCGGCAGTGTCATGAACGCCGCGTACGCCCCCGGGCTCAGCGGCGTTCCCGGGGTTCCGGCGGAGGCGAGCCGGGCCGCGGCGAACTCCCTCGGCGAGGCGTACCAGGTCGCCGGTGACCTCGGCGGCGCGGCCGGTGAGGCGCTGCACCGAGCCGCCCGGCACGCCTTCGTGGACGGGCTGCACCTCACGCTGTGCGTGAGCGCCGGGCTGCTGCTGCTCGGGGCACTGATGGCGCTGCGGCTGCCCCGGGTCATGGAGTGCGCGGTGGATCCGGAGGACGATCTCTCCGGCGGCGGGCCGGGAGACCCGGCCGCCCGGGAGGGCGTGGAGGGCAGGGAGCGGGTGGCGTGCACCGGCGGTGCTCCGGGCGCCGGGGCGTGCGAGCCGCGGGTTCCCGCGGCCCGGGAAGCGATCGAGCCCGCCGGCTCGGGACGTCCGGGGCACTGACCCGGCGCGTCGTCGCCGCGCCGGTCGCACCCGCCGGCCGGCGGGCCCGCTCAGCTCTGGTTGAAGAAGCCGTCCTGCGAGCGGCGGCCGGACTCCCCGCTCACGATCCGGGTGTCGGCCGGGGTCAGCAGGAAGACCCGCGTCGCCACGCGCTCGATCGAGCCGCGCAGGCCGAAGGCGAGACCGGCGGCGAAGTCGACCACGCGCTTGGCGTCGTCCGGCTCCATCGAGGTCAGGTTCACGATCACCGGGACGCCGTCCCGGAAGAGCTCGCCGATGCCCCGGGCGTCCCGGAAGCCGTCCGGGGAGACGGTGGCGATCCGGCGGCCCCGCTCCTCCGCGGTGTCCGTGGCGACCCGCACCCGCGGGTCCGTCACCCAGGCGTCGCCGCTCTCGGCACCGTCGGCGTACTCGTCGTCGTAGTAACGCTCGTCGTTGTCCTCGACGAGTCCCAGCCAGGCACTTGCCTTGCGCACCGATCCCATCGACGCCTCCTTTCAACGCGGTCACTTGTGGTTCCGCATGTCCCTATCGTCGTCCATGATGCGGATCGCGCGCCAAGGGGATAGGCGCCGCGCAGAGGATTCGTGACGGTACTGGTGCAGAACGTGAGCGCCCGAACCTGGCGAATCGTCAGGAAACATGCGGTATGGGGCTGCTGACGAGGGGCCATGTAGCTGAAAATATGAAAGTCATGCCGGAAGAGTGACCACGGGCGCGTCCGGGTGAACAGGAGCGCTCGTTACGATGCCGCGAGACCGCCCGACGGCACTTTCACGCCAGGCCCGCACCACCCATCACGCGCGTCGCTCCCACGCGACGCGTACCACTCACCGACCGCGCGCGCCGCGTTCGGGCACGACTCACGGGGGAGTCCATGTTCGGAATCGTCAGACCCTGCACGCATCGGCTGACCGAGGGCCTCAAGACCGAGTGGATGGCCCATCTCTGCGGTCTCTGCCTGGCCCTGCGCGCCGACCACGGCCAGTTCGCGCGGGTCGTCACCAACTACGACGGCCTGATCGTCTCCGTCCTGACGGAAGCTCAGGCCGGTGTGGCGGCGGGGGGCCGGCGCACCGCGGGGCCCTGCCCGCTCCGCGCGATGCGGACCGCCCCCGTCGCCCGCGGCGAGGGCGCGCGCCTGGCCGCCGCGGTCTCGCTGGTCCTCGCCTCGGCGAAGGTGCGGGACCACGTCGCCGACCGGGACGGCCTGCTGGCGCGCCGGCCGGTCGCGGCCGCCGCCCGCCGGGTCGCCCGCTCCTGGGACCGCGCCGGGGCCAGGACCGGTCGCGCCCTCGGCTTCGACACCGCCGTCCTCGTCGACGCCGTGGACCGGCAGACCGGGATCGAGGTGCTCGCCGGCCCCGGCACCCCCCTGCTCGCCGTCACCGAGCCGACCGAGACGGCCACGGCCGCCGCCTTCGCGCACACCGCCGTCCTGGCCGGCCGGCCGGGCAACGCGGCGCCGCTGGCCGAGGCCGGCCGCCTCTTCGGCCGCCTCGCCCACCTCCTTGACGCCGTCGAGGACCAGGCCGCCGACGCGGAGTCCGGGGCCTGGAACCCGCTCACCGCGACCGGCACCTCCCGCGCGGAGGCCCGCAGGCTCGCCGACGACGCCCTGCACGGCATACGCCTCGCGCTCAAGGACGCCGAGTTCGCCGACGGCAGGCTCGTCCACGTGCTCCTCGCCCACGAGCTCCGCACCTCCGTGGACCGCGCCTTCGGGACCGTCTCCTGCTCCCACGGAGCGGCGGGATCCGGCCACGGGCCGGTGCCGGGGAACCCGTACGGCGCCCAGGGCCCCGGTCCGTACGGCCCGCAGGGCGGCGGAAACCCCTACGGCGGCAACCCCTACGGGGGCACCCCTCACGGCGGCGGCGCCGGCGGACCCCACGGGGGCGGGCCCGGCGGGCTGCCGCCGCAGTTCGGGGGCGGGGCGCCGCAGGCCCCGAAGCCGCGCGGGTTCCTCGCCGGCTGCGCCATGTTCACCTGGCTGTTCTGCACCTGCCAGATCTGCTGCGCCAAGGAGTACGAGGGCCCCTGGTCCCGCAAGAAGCGCGAGGGCTGCTGCCGGGACTGCGACTGCGACCCGGGCTGCGGCGAGTGCTGCTGCTGCCCCTGCGACGGCTGCTGACCGACCGCCGGCCCGGCCGGGGTCCGGCCGTCGCGACCGGTGACCCCGGCCGGGCCGTGTGGAAGGGTGGAGCACCATGAACACCGATCCACGACAGAGCCGGCAGGACTGGCTGGACTGGCACGAGCGGCGCGAGGCCGCCGTGGCCGTGCCGTACGGCCCCCTCTCCCTCACGGGCACGTACTGGCTCGCGGACCATCCCGGGGGTCACGTTCCGGCCGTTCCCGGGACGTGGCGGGAGGAGGGCGACGAGGTGGTCCTGACGGCGGGCGCGGAGGACGCCGTCACCGTCGACGGCAAGCCCCTCGTCGGCACGGTGCGGCTCACCGCCGACCACGGCCCGGTCCACGCCTCCCGGGTGGAGTCGGCCGGCCGGCGGCTCGTCGTGATGCGACGCGAAGGGCTCTGGGCCGTCCGGGACTTCGACCCGGAGTCGGCGGCGCGCCGCGCCTTCCGGGGCATCGAGGCCACCCCGTACGACGAGCGCTGGGTGGTGCCCGGCGTCTTCCGGCCGTACGGGGAGGAGCGCAGCGTACGGGTGGAGAACGCCGACGGCAGGGAGCGCGGGCTCGGGCTCTCCGGGGAGCTGGCCTTCGCGCTGGACGGGGCGGAGCACACCCTTCAGGTGGCGGTGGAGGACGACGGTTCGCTGTGGGCCGTCTTCTCGGACGCCACCGGCGGGCGGGACAGCTACCGCTTCCGCTTCCTGCGTCCGGCCGCCCCGGCGGCCGACGGTTCGGTGACGGTGGACTTCAACCGGGCGCTGCTGCCGCCGTGCGCCTTCGCGGACCACTTCATCTGCCCCTTCCCGCCGCCGGGGAACACGCTCGGCGTTCCCGTCGCGGCGGGGGAGCGGCGGCTGGTTCCCGCCTGAGGCCGCCTCCCCGGCCCTCACCTGGGCCGATGCGGGCCGGCGGGCTCCGGCGGACGGCCGGGCGGACGCCCGGGCGGCGGGGGTCCGGGGACAGCCGTGGCGACGGCGGTCTTGTGCGGCGGGCCGGGGCACGCCACTATCGCTGGCGGTGCATGTCAGGAACACGTCACCTGATGGCGCCTCACGGGCCCGCCACCCACGGACCCCTCCGCTTTTCCCAGAAGGAGAGATGTGAGGAGCACAGTGAGGAACACCCGCACCCGTCTGCTCGCCCTCGCCGCCGGACTCGCGGCCGTCACCGCCCTCGGCCTCCCCGCCGCTCAGGCCGCCCCCGCGCCCGGCCCCGCCGGAGCCGAGCAGCTCGCCCGTGCCGGTGCCGCCGTCGACGCCGCCGCCGCGCGGATCGGCGGCACCGCCTGGTACGTGGACAGAGCGGCGGGCCGGGTCGTCGTCACCGCCGACTCCACCGTCACCGACCAGGAGCTCGCCACCCTCCGCGGCGCGGCCGGCGCCGACGCCGGGGCGCTCACGGTCACGCGTACCCCCGGCGTCTTCAAGCCGCTCCTCGGCCCCGGCGACGCCATCTACGGCAGCGGCTACCGCTGCTCCCTCGGCTTCAACGTCCGCGGCGGCGGCACGGACTACTTCCTCACCGCCGGCCACTGCGGCAACGAGGTCAGGACCTGGTACGCCAACTCCGCGCAGTCGACGCTGATCGGCGCCACCGTCGGCTCCAGCTTCCCGGGCAACGACTACGCCCTCGTCCGCTACGACAACGCCTCGCTGAGCCGGACCGGCGGCTTCACCGCGGCCGACGCCTACGTCGGCGAGCCGGTCAAGCGCTCCGGCTCCACGACCGGCACCCGCAGCGGCACGGTCACCGGCCTCGACGCCACCGTGCACTACTCGGGCGGCGGCACCGTCCGTGGCATGATCCAGACCAATGTCTGCGCCGAGCCCGGCGACTCCGGCGGCGCGCTCTACGACGGCACCAAGGCGCTCGGACTGACCTCCGGCGGCAGCGGCAACTGCTCCACCGGCGGCACCACCTTCTACCAGCCGGTGCCCGAGGCCCTCGCCAAGTACCGGGTCAGCCTGCTCTGAGACCCCCGCGCCTCCGTGACACCCCGTCACGGACGCGCCGGCGCACCACGGCCCCGCGACCACCCGGCACGGGGCCGCGAACTCCACCCCCACCGATCCCCCACCCAGGAGGAACGTCCCGTGAGTTCCCAGCGCACCACCCGCACCCGCACCATCCGTCTGCTGGCCGTCACCGCCGGGCTCGCCGCCGCGGCGACCCTGGCCGTCCCCAGTGCCAGCGCCGGGACGGAGCAGACCTACGGCGCCGCCCAGCTCGCGACGGCCGCCGACGCCGTCCTCGCGGCCGACGTGGCCGGCACCGCCTGGCACGTCGACGCCGCCTCCGGGAAGGTGGTCCTCACCGCCGACTCCACCGTCTCCCCGGCCGAGATAGCGAAGATCAAGCAGCGCGCCGGGGCCAACGCCGGCGCGATCAAGGTGGAACGCACCCCCGGCAAGTTCACCAAGCTCATCTCCGGCGGCGACGCGATCTACGCCGACGGCGGCTGGCGCTGTTCCCTCGGCTTCAACGTCCGGGACAGCGCGGGCACCTCGTACTTCCTGACCGCCGGCCACTGCACCGACGGCGCCGGGACCTGGTACGCGAACTCCTCCAAGACCACCGTCCTCGGCACCACGACCGGGTCGAGCTTCCCGAACAACGACTACGGCATCGTGCGCTACACCAACAGCTCCATCAGCAAGCCGGGCCAGGTCGGCAGCGTGGACATCACCAGCGCCGCCAACGCGACCGTCGGCATGTCGGTCACCCGCCGCGGCTCCACCACCGGCACCCACAGCGGTTCGGTGACCGGCCTCAACGCCACGGTGAACTACGGCGGCGGCGACATCGTCTACGGCATGATCCGCACCAACGTCTGCGCCGAGCCCGGTGACTCCGGCGGCCCGCTCTACTCCGGCAGCCGCGCCATCGGCCTCACCTCCGGCGGCAGCGGCAACTGCTCCACCGGCGGCACGACCTTCTTCCAGCCCGTGACGGAGGCGCTGAGCGCCTACGGCGTGAGCGTGTACTGAACCGCGCACCGGCCGGTGTCCTGACACCGGCCACGGTGATGCCCCCGGCGGACGCGCCGGGGGCATCACCCGTTCCAGGGGCCGCGGGTCACCGGGCCCGGCGGGTCTCCTCCACCTCCGAGGCGATCGGCTCCGCCTCCGGGTGGCGCTTCAGGGAGGAAAGGATCAGGGTCACCGCCGCGCCGACCACCGCCCAGGCGGCGAGGACGAGCATCGGGGCCGTCAGGGAATTGCCCTTGAAGTACGCGATCGAACGTGCCGCCCAGGTGCCCGCGCCGGGCGGCAGGGCCGGGCCGATCGCCTTCCAGAAGGGCGGCAGCATCGGCGAGGGGAAGGCCCCGCCCGCGCTCGGGTTGCCCGCGACGACCACCAGCAGGATCGCCAGGCCGATGCCGACGATCCCGAAGACGGACTGGAGGGCGAGGGTGGCCGCGCCGACGGCGAAGACCACCAGGGTGCCCAGGCCCCACAGGGCGGCGACGCCGCCGGGCAGGGCGCCCAGGATCGGGCCGACGATGACCGCGCCGCCCAGGCCCCCGAGGGCCGAGTAGAGGGCGAGGACACCGAGCCGGATGACCGCCCGCTCGCGGTTGGCCGGGCGCGAGCCGGCGCTGATGGCCAGGATCGCGGCGCAGATGTAGCCGCCGACGCACCAGCCGACCGCCAGGTAGAAGGCGGAGAGCCCGTCGAAGTCCTGCGGCGAGGCGGGTGCCACGTCGACCGTCCGCACGGTCCGCCCCTGTGTCCCCTCCACCTCGGTGAGGATCTTCTGCAGGCCGGAGGAGAGCACGGTGCCGCCGCCGGAGGCGACGAGCAGGGTGTCGGTGCGGCCGCGCGGATCGACGACGAGGGCGCCGTCGAGCTCCCGCTCCATGATCTTCTCGCGCGCCTCGGCCTCGCCGGCCACCGCCCGTGGGTCGAGCGGCCCGCCCGGGAGCTTCCCCAGCCGTTCGACCAGCCCCGCGGAGGCCGCCGGGGGCGCGGCCACCCCGAAGGGGACGTCCTTCGGCTTCGGATGGTGCAGGGCCCCGACGTACGAGGCGATGAACAGGAGCTGGAGGGCGAGGACGCCCACGACGAGCAGGGCGGCCCGTGGGGTGACGGCACTTTTCAGTTCATCGACGAGACTCATGCCCCCACGCTCCGGGGCGGGTGGTGTTCCCGCAGGTGGGATGGGGCCGAACAGGTGAGGCGCACGCTTATCGTACGAGCGTTCGAAATGAGCTAGGGTGAGTGGAGGGGGTGGGAACGTTTGTACGAATGTCGGTGCGGGACTGCGGGAGGTGAGCCATGCCGGGCTTCACGCACCTGCACACCGTCTCGGGCTTCTCCGTGCGCTACGGCGCCTCGCACCCCGAGCGGCTCGCCGCCCGGGCCGCCGAGCGCGGCATGGACGCGCTCGCCCTGACCGACCGCGACACGCTCGCCGGGGCCGTCCGCTTCGCCAAGGCGTGCGAGGAGGCGGGCGTACGACCCCTGTTCGGTGTGGACCTGGCCCACGAGCCGCCGGAGCTCCCGGGCGCCGGCCCGTCGCGGGCCCACCCGGCCGCGCCCGGGGCTCCCGGGCTCGCCGAGGCCGGCGCGGTCGCCCAGGGCTCCACCCGGCGCGTACCCCTCCGGGGCGGCGCCTTCCTCGACGAGTCCGCGCCCCGCGCCGTCTTCCTCGCCCGCTCCCGGGCCGGCTGGGCCTCCCTCTGCGCGATGATCACGGCCGCCCACGCGGGGGGCGGGGAGCCCCTGCTGCCCCGCTCCGCCTTCGGCGACGACGTGTTCGTCCTGCTCGGCCCCGCCTCCGACGTCGGCCGCGCCCTCGCCGCCGGTCGCCCCGACCGGGCCGCCCGGCTGCTCGCCCCCTGGCGCGAACGGTACGGCGACGCCCTGTGCCTGGAGGCCGTCCACCACGGCCGCACCGGTACGGGCCCCGGCTCCCTGCGGCTCGCCGCCCGTACCGTCGGCTTCGCCGCCGAACAAGGCGTCCGCCCCGTCATCGGCAACGCCGTCCGCTACGCCGACCGCGGTCAGGGCCCGGTCGCCGACGTCCTCGACTCCGCCCGCCGGCTCGTTCCCGTCGACCCCCGCAAGGAGCTCGACAGCGGAGAGGCCTGGCTCAAGGGCGCCGAAGGCCCCGACGGCATGCGGGCCGCCGCCGAGCGGATCGTGGAGGCCGCCGGCTTCCGCAGGGACGCCGCCCGCCGCCTGCTCGACCGGACCGAGGAGGTCGCCGCCGCCTGCCTGGTCGACCCCGAGGACGACCTCGGCATCGGTTCCGCGCACTTCCCGGAGCCGTACCTCGTCGGCGCCGCGCACCGGACCGCCCAGCGGGTGCTCGCCTCCCGGGCCGCCGCCGGCATGGTCCTCAAGGGGTACGAGAAGCGGCGGGACTACTGGGACCGGATGCACCGCGAGCTGGACGTCATCGCCCACCACGGCTTCGCCACCTACTTCCTGACGGTCGCCCAGGTCGTGGACGACGTCCGCCGGATGGGCATCCGGGTCGCCGCCCGGGGCTCCGGCGCCGGCTCCCTCGTCAACCACCTCCTCGGCATCGCCCACGCCGACCCGGTCCGGCACGGACTGCTGATGGAACGCTTCCTCTCCAAGCGCCGCACCGCCCTGCCCGACATCGACATCGACGTGGAGTCCGCCCGCCGCCTGGAGGTCTACCGGGCGATCATCGGCCGCTTCGGCACCGAGCGTGTCGCCACCGTCGCCATGCCCGAGACCTACCGGGTCCGCCACGCGATCCGGGACGTCGGCGCCGCCCTCTCCCTCGACCCGGCCGAGACCGACCGGCTCGCCAAGGCCTTCCCGCACATCCGTGCCCGGGACGCGCTCGCCGCCCTCGACGAACTGCCCGAGCTGCGCGCGCTCGCCGGCGAGCGGGAGAAGTACGGCCGGCTCTGGGAACTGGTCGAGGCGCTCGACGCGCTGCCGCGCGGGGTCGCCATGCACCCCTGCGGGGTCCTGCTCTCCGACGCCTCGCTGCCCGGCCGCACCCCCGTCGTCCCCACCAGCGGCGAGGGATTCCCCATGACCCAGTTCGACAAGGACGACGTGGAGGAACTCGGCCTGCTCAAGCTCGACGTCCTCGGCGTGCGCATGCAGTCGGCGATGGCCCACGCCGTCGCCGAGGTCGGCCGCGCCACCGGCCGGCGGCCCGACCTCGACGCGCTGCCGGAGGACGACCCCGAGACCTACCGGCTGATCCGCTCCACCGAGACCCTCGGCTGCTTCCAGATCGAGTCCCCCGGCCAGCGCGACCTGGTCGGACGGCTCCAGCCCGCCGGCTTCCACGACCTGGTCGTCGACATCTCCCTCTTCCGGCCCGGTCCGGTCGCCGCCGACATGGTCCGCCCCTTCATCGAGGCCCGGCACGGCCGCGCCCCCGCCCGCTACCCCCACCCCGACCTGGAGGAACCGCTGAAGGAGACGTACGGCGTGGTCGTCTTCCACGAGCAGATCATCGAGATCGTCCGCATCATGACCGGCTGCGGCCGGGACGAGGCCGACCAGATACGGCGCGGGCTCTCGCACCCCGAGGCGCAGGGCCGGATCAGGACCTGGTTCGAGCGGGCCGCGCGGGAACGGGGGTACGACGCCGGGACGGTCACCCGCACCTGGGAGATCGTGGAGGCCTTCGGCTCGTACGGCTTCTGCAAGGCGCACGCGGTCGCCTTCGCCGTCCCGACCTACCAGTCCGCCTGGCTCAAGGCCCACCACCCGGCGGCCTTCTACGCCGGGCTGCTCACCCACGACCCCGGCATGTACCCCAAGCGGCTGCTGCTCGCGGACGCGCGGCGGCGCGGGGTGCCGGTGCTGCCCCTGAACGTGAACCGCTCCGCGGTCGCCCATCGCATCGAACTGGTGTCCGAGGATCCGGCGGTGTGGGGCCTGCGCCTCGGCCTCACCGACGTGCACGGCATCAGCGAGGCCGAGAGCGCCCGCATCGAGGCCGGCCGGCCCTACGCCTCCCTGCTCGACTTCTGGGAGCGCGCCCGGCCCCGCAAGCCCGTGGCCGAACGCCTCGCCCAGGTCGGCGCGCTCGACGACTTCGGCGCCAACCGCCGCGACCTCCTCCTCCACCTCACCGAACTCCACCGAGGAGGGTCGGGGGCCGCCGCCCACGGCGCCCAGCTCCCGCTCGCCCGGGGCAGGAGGACCGCCCCCGTCGGCCTGCCCGACCTCGACGACAGCGAACGCCTCAGCGCCGAACTCGGCATCCTCGGCATGGACGCCTCCCGCCACCTCATGGGCGACCACGACGCCTTCCTCCGCGAACTCGGCGTCGTCTCCGCCCGGCGGCTGCGCTCCGCCGCCCACGGACAGACCGTGCTCGTCGCCGGCGCCAAGGCCGCCACCCAGACCCCGCCGATCCGCTCCGGCCGCCGGGTCATCTTCACCACCCTCGACGACGGCACCGGCCTGGTCGACCTCGCCTTCTTCGACGACTCCCACGCGGCGTGCGCCCACACCGTCTTCCACTCCTGGCTCCTCCTGGTCCGGGGCGTGGTGCAGCGGCGCGGCCCGCGCAGCCTCAGCGTCGTCGGCTCCGCCGCCTGGAACCTCGCCGAACTGGCCGAACTCCGGGCGTCCGGCGGTCTGGAGGCGGTGGGGGAGCGGCTCGCGGAGCCCGTCGCCGCCCCCGCCGGGGAGGGTGACGGCGGACGCCGCATCACGATGCCCACCGGTTACGAGATGAACCCCTGGGCCGACCTCAGGCCGGCCGGCGACGGGGTGCCGAGCGGAAGGAAACTGTGGCACAGCAGTCCGGGGAGCGCGGGATGATCCTCTGTGTACGTTTCGGGCCGGGGGCCGGTGCCGGGCGCGGCTCCGGGTCCGGCGAGGGCGAGGGGGCCGGTGTCCTGCTGCCCCGGCTGGTCGATCTGGTCCGGGAGTTCACCCCCGTCGTGGAGGCGGTCCCGCCGGGCGAGGTGCTCGCCGACGTGCGCGGCGCCCTGCGCTACTTCGGCCGGACCCCCCTCGAACTGGCCGCGCTCGTCCGGGTCAGGGCCCTCGCCCTGTACGGGGTGGACTGCGTCATCGGCGCCGGACCGAACCCGATGCTGGCGCGCGCGGCGGCCCGCGAGGCGCGCCCCGGCGTCACCCGGGTCGTCGACGACCCGGCCGCCTTCCTGCGCGACCGCCCCGTCGCCGGTCTCGACGGAGTCGGCCGCGCCACCGCCCGTACCCTCTGCGCCTACGGACTCGACTCCGTCGGCCGGGTCGCCGACGCCCCGCTCGCCGTGCTCCAGCGGCTCGTCGGCGCGAAGGCCGGACGCGACCTGTGGGAACGCGCCCGGGGCATCGACCGCACCCCCGTCGTCCCCGGCGCGCTGTCGCGCTCGGCCGCCGCCGAGCGCTCCTTCCCGCACGACGAACTCGACCGGACCGAGCACCGCAGGGCCCTGCTCTCGCTGGCCACGGAGCTCGGCGCCCGGCTGCGGACCGAGGGCCAGGTGTGCCGGGCGCTCGCGGTCACCGTGCGGTACGCCGACCGCACCACCACGACCCGGAGCCGCGTCCTGCCCGAACCCACCGCCCACACCGCCGCGCTCACCGCCCTCGCGTACGCGATCCACGACTCCTTCGGGCTCCAGCGGGCCCGGGTGCGGGGGATCGCGCTGCGCGTCGAGGACCTGGGGCCCGCCGAGGGCGCCGCCCATCAGCTGTCCCTCGACCCGGCCGACGAGAAGGCGCGGCGGATCGAGGCGGTGGCCGACCGGGCGCGGGCGAAGTTCGGCCCCCGGGCGGTCCTGCCCGGAGCACTCGCGGCCTGAAAGAGCGGCTGATGAGCGTCTGGTGACGACCCGTCACATTGTTACCGGCGCGTGTCTTCCCAGCCGCTCCTACCCGTGCGTAACTTGGCCGGAGAGCACCCCCCACTTGTGGTCCGGACCGCAGGGCACAGCACCCCCCTTCCCCTTGAGCCGCAAGGAGATCGCCCGATGCTGCCCTGGAAACGCGTCCTCAGAGCGCTGACCGTCCTGCTCCTGACCGCCGCCGCGGTCCTCGCCCCCACCACCGCCGCCCAGGCCGGTACCGCGCCCAGCCGCGGCTGGAACGACTGGTCCTGCAAGCCCTCCGCCGCCCACCCCCGGCCCGTGGTCCTCGTCCACGGCACCTTCGGGAACTCCGTCGACAACTGGCTGGGACTCGCGCCGTACCTGGTCGACCGGGGCTACTGCGTCTTCTCCCTCGACTACGGACAGCTGCCCCACGTGCCCTTCTTCCACGGGCTCGGCCCCATCGAGAAGTCGGCCGGACAGCTCGACGCCTACGTGGACCGGGTCCTCGCCGCCACCGGCGCCCCCGAGGCCGACCTCGTGGGCCACTCCCAGGGCGGCATGATGCCCCGCTGGTACCTCAAGTTCCTCGGTGGCGCAGACAAGGTGAACGCGCTCGTCGGCATCGCCCCCGACAACCACGGCACCACCCTCCTCGGCCTCACCGCGCTCCTGCAGCACTTCCCCGGCGCCGAGGACCTGATCGGCGAGGCCACCCCCGCCCTGGCCGACCAGATCGCCGGTTCGCCGTTCCTCACCCGGCTCAACGAGGGCGGCGACACCGTCCCCGGCGTCCGCTACCACGTCATCGCGACCCGCTACGACCAGGTCGTCACGCCGTACCGCTCCCAGTTCCTCTCCGGGCCCGGGGTCACCAACGTCCTCATCCAGGACAAGTGCGCGCTCGACCTCTCCGAGCACGTGGCCATCGGGACGGTGGACCGGGTCACCTTCCACGAGGTGGCCAACGCCCTCGACCCGGCCCGCGCGACCCCGACCACCTGCCTGTCCGTGATCGGCTAGCGGCGCGCGTCCGACCGGCGCCGGACCGTGCCGAACAGCACCGCGGCCCCGAGGGCCAGGGCGGCGGCACCTCCCACCGCCAGGTACGGGGCGGAGGCGTCGCCCCCGGTCTCCGCCAGCTCCACGCCCGCGCCGGAACCGGAGCCCGACGCGGACGCCGGGGCGGGCACGGGCGTCGACGCGGCGTGCGGTACGGCCTCCCGGGAGGCCGGTGCCGTCGCCGGAGCGGCCGGAGCGGCCGGAGCGGTCGCCGGGCCGCTGCCGGGCGCCGCCGTGGCGCCCGCGCCCGTCGCCGCGTCGTCGTCCCCGTGCCCGCCGTGTTCGACCGTCGACTCGTCCCGGCCCTCCGCGATCTGCTCCTCGCTCGGCGCGGAGGCGGTCGGCGCGGGGTCCGCCGGCGCCGGGGCCGTACCGCCGCTGCCGCCGTCCTGCCCGAAGACGACGTCGGAGCAGGTGTAGAACGCCTCCGGGGAGTCCGACCGCTGCCAGACCGAGTAGACGAGGTGCCGCCCCGACTTCTCCGGCAGCGTCCCCTCGAAGACGTACTCCCCGTTCTCCATCCGGGGATCGGTCACCGTCAGGAACGGCTCCGCCTCCAGGTCCGACCAGGCCAGCGGCTTCGAAGGGTCGTAGCCGTCCTTCGTCACGTACAGCGCGAACGAACCCCGGTGCGGGGCCGTCCCCTTGTAACGGAAGGTGTGCGGGCCGGGGGTGAGGCGGCTCGCCGGCCAGTCGGCGCGCGCCAGGTCGAGGCCCCGGTACTTGTCGTTGCCCGCGCTGCACAGCTCGCCGTCCGGGATCAGCCGCCGGTGCTGCCCGGCCGCGTTCGCGATGTTCACCGCGTTCCAGTCGTAGAACGCCTGCGCGCCGCTCGCCGCCACGGCCGCCCGGCACGCCGCCGAGTCCGGGGACTCGGGCCCCTCCGCGTAACAGGCCGAGACCCGGCTCACCGGGTCCGTCATCGACCCGTGCGCGGCGGCCGGTACGGCGGCGAGCCCCGCCAGGGCGAGGGCGGCGGTGACGGTGACGGTGACGGCGGACGCGGCCGTACTGCGAGGGGACATGCGGGGACAGCTCCTTCGGCGGGAGGGGTGGGGGACACCTGAAGCTAGCCGCCGCCGGCCGCCGAGAAGCCGGTCAAGGCAGGGCGCGGGCGATTCTTAGGGCCGCGTTAAGGCGGAGGTAAGAGCCGCATCGGAAAGGCCCCCCGCGCGCCTCAGCCCAGCCGCCGGTACCGCCGTTCCGGGCGGCCCGTCCCCCCGTACCGCAGCGACACCTCCACCCGGCCCGTCTCCGCGAAGTACTCCAGGTACCGGCGCGCGCTCACCCGGGACAGCGAGCCCGCCACCGCGCACTCCGTCGCGGACAGCCCCTCCGGGTGCGCCCGCAGAATGCCGTCCACCAGCTCCGCCGTGTGCGCCGCCAGCCCCTTCGGCAGCTCGCGCGACCCGCGCGGCCGGACCCCGAAGATCCGGTCCACGTCCTCCTGCCGCACCTCGTCCCGGTCGTCGAGCCGGCTGCGCACCGAGGCCACGTGCCGCAGCTGCTCGTGCAGCGCCGCCTGGCTGAACGGCTTGATCAGATAGTGCAGGGCCCCGGCCCGCAGCGCCGACCGGATCGTGCCCACGTCCCGCGCCGCCGTGATGAAGAGGGCGTCCACCCCGAGCCCGGCGGCGCGCAGCTCCCGCAGCACCCGGATCCCGTCCATGTCCGGCAGGAACACGTCGAGCAGCACCAGATCGGGACGCAGCCGCTCGGCCTCCCGCAGCGCCTGTGCGCCGCTGTGCGCGACCCCCGCCACCGAGAAGCCCGCCACCGCCGACACATAGCGGCAGTGCAGCTTGGCGACCATGAAGTCGTCGTCCACCACCAGCACGTTCGTCACGCCGACCCACGCTAGGACGCGACCACAACGACCACAACGTCCGTTGATTGCGGAAGAGAGACAGCTTCTTAACGCGCGGGCAACATGTGGGCCACTTCACCACCCCCTACCGAGAGGCGGCACCCTTGCGTCCACGCACCCCCCTCGCCCTCCTGGGAGCGGCACTGCTGGTGCTCGTGGGGCCGCCGCTGCTCACCCCCGGCAGCGGCTCCGACACCGGCACCCACATCCCCGGCCTGCGTCTCATGGTCCCCAACACGCCCGGCGGCGGATACGACATCACCGCCCGCACCGCCGCCAAGGACGCGGAGGAGGCCGGCCTCACCGGCGACGTCGAGGTCTTCAACCTGCCCGGCGCGGGCGGCACCGTCGGCCTCACCCGCCTCGTCGGCGAACGCGGCAACGGCCGCCTCGCCATGTCCATGGGACTCGGCGTCGTCGGAGCCGTCCACACCAACAAGACGCCCCGCACCCTCGCCGACACCACCCCGATCGCCCGGCTCACCGAGGAGCAGGACATCGTCGTGGTCGGCAAGAACTCCCCGTACCGGACCCTTCAGGACCTCCTCACCGCCTGGCGGAAGGACCCCGGCAAGCTGCCCGTCGGCGGCGGCTCCTCACCCGGCGGACCCGACCACCTCGCCCCGATGCTGATGGCCCAGGCCGCCGGCATCCCCCCGAAGAAGGTCAACTACGTCCCCTTCGACGGCGGCGGCGAACTCCTCGCCTCCATCCTCGGCAACAAGGTCGCCTTCGGCGTCTCCGGCGTCGGCGAGTACCTCGACCAGATCAAGGCGGGCGAGCTGCGGCTCCTCGCCGTCACCGGGCCCCGGCGGGTCCCCGGACTCGACGCTCCGACGCTCCGCGAGGCCGGCCTGGACACCGAGTTCACCAATTGGCGCGGCGTCGTCGCCCCGCCCGGCCTCACCGACGCCGAACGCGACAAGCTCGTCGGCCTCGTCACCGCGCTCCACGCCTCCCCGCAGTGGAAACGGTCGCTGGAGACCCACGGCTGGAACGACGCCTTCCTGCCCGGCGAGGAGTTCGGTGTCTTCCTCACCGAGCAGAACGCCCGCGTCGACACGGTCCTGAAGGAGCTCGGCCTGTGACCACCCCGCTCAAGGAACGGCTGCGCGGACGCTCCGAACTCGGCGTCGGCGCCCTTCTCTTCCTCCTCGGCGTCCTCGTCCTCACCGACGCCCTCACCCTCGACGCCGACCTCACCGGCCGGGGCCCCGTCGGCCCGGCCACCGTCCCCCTCGTCGTCGGCTGCGGCCTCCTCCTCGTCGCCGTCCTCCTCACCGCCGACGTCCTGCGCGGCGGCCGCGGCGAGGCCGAGGGCGGCGAGGACATCGACCTCACCGAACCCGCCGACCGGCGCACGGTCCTCCTCCTCGCCGGGGCGTTCCTCGCCTTCGCCGTCCTCATCGGCCCGCTCGGCTTCCCCGTCGCCGGGGCGCTCCTCTTCTGGGGCGCGGCCTTCGTCCTCGGCAGCCGGAACCTCCACCGCGACCCGCTCGTCGCGGCCGTCCTCTCGCTCCTCACCTACGCCGTCTTCGACCGGCTGCTCGGAGTGCCGCTCCCGGGCGGCCCGCTGATGGGAGTGCTCTGACCCATGGATTCCCTGACCTCCCTGATCGACGGCTTCGGCACCGCGCTCACCCCGGTGAACCTGCTGTGGGCCGCCCTCGGCGTGCTCCTCGGCACCGCCGTCGGCGTCCTGCCCGGCATCGGCCCCGCCATGGCCGTGGCCCTGCTGCTGCCCGTCACCTACGGGCTCGAACCGACCGGCGCCTTCATCATGTTCGCCGGCATCTACTACGGCGCCATGTTCGGCGGCTCCACCACCTCCATCCTCCTCAACACCCCGGGGGAGAGCGCGGCCGTCGTCGCCGCCATCGAGGGCAACCCGATGGCCAAGGCCGGGCGCGGCGCGCAGGCCCTGGCCGCGGCGGCCGTCGGCCACTTCGCCGGCGGCATGATCGGCACGGTGCTGCTCGTCGCCCTCGCCCCGACCGTCGCCGCGCTCGCCGTCGACATCGGCGCGCCCGACTACCTCGCCCTGATGGTCCTCGCCTTCATCGCGGTGACCTCGGTCCTCGGCTCCTCCCGGATCCGAGGCCTCGCCTCCCTCCTCATCGGCCTCACCCTCGGCCTGGTCGGCCTCGACCAGATGACCGGGCAGCAGCGGCTCACCTTCGGCTCGCTCCAGCTCGCCGACGGCATCGACGTCGTCATCGTCGCGGTGGGCCTCTTCGCCATCGGCGAGGCCCTGTGGGTCGCCGCCCACCTCCGCCGCACGACCGGCGAGGCCCTGCCCGCCGGCCGTCCCTGGCTCGGCCGGGAGGACGTACGGCGCACCTGGAAGCCGTGGCTGCGCGGGCCGCTCATCGGCTTCCCGTTCGGCGCGATCCCGGCCGGCGGCGCGGAGATCCCCACCTTCCTGTCGTACGTCACGGAGAAGCGGCTGTCGAAGCACAAGGAGGAGTTCGGGAAGGGGGCCATCGAGGGCGTGGCGGGACCCGAGTCGGCCGCGTCCGCCTCGGCGGCCGGCACCCTCGTCTCCATGCTGACCCTCGGCCTGCCGACGACCGCCGTCGCCGCCGTCATGCTGGCCGCCTTCCAGAGTTACGGCATCCAGCCGGGACCGCTCCTCTTCGAGCGGGAGCCCGACCTGGTGTGGGGCCTGATCGCCTCGCTGTTCGTCGGCATGGTGCTGCTGCTCGCGCTCAACCTGCCGCTCGCGCCGGTCTGGGCCCGGCTGCTGCGCATCCCGCGCCCGTACCTCTACGCCGGCATCCTCTTCTTCGCCGCCGTCGGGGCGTACGCGGTGGGCGGCGAGGCGCTCGACCTGGTGGTGCTGCTCGTCATCGGCCTGCTGGGGTTCGGCATGCGGCGGTACGGGCTGCCGGTGCTGCCCGCCGTCATCGGCGTCATCCTCGGTCCGGCCGCGGAACAGCAGCTCCGGCGCGCCCTCCAGATCAGCGACGGCTCCCTGGCCGGCCTGGTGAACACCCCGTTCTCGGTCACCGTCTACGCCGTCGTGGCGCTGCTGCTCGCCTGGCCCCTGCTGCGCCGGGTCGTCACCGGGCGGAGGGCCGCCGGGGAGTGACCCGCGGGAGCCTCGGGGAGTGACCCGCCCCGAGGGGAGGGCCGCGGAGGGACGGGGGAGGGCGGGCCGTACGACGGGGGCGCGACGGCCCGCCAACGCGCCCCCGAAGGGGTGAGTTTCGGTCAAACGGTGGCCGAATCCGGTATGCCTGGCGGGCAGCACCCTCCCCCCACACCGAAGGGAACCGACCATGCGCGTCCGACTCGCCCTCGCCGTCGCGGCCCTCCTGGCCGCCGCCGGAGCCCCCCTCGCCCACGCCGAGGGGGCCAACGGCCTCTCCGTCGACACCCAGGGAATCCTGGGCCCCGGCACCACCGTGACCCTCTCCGGCACCTACCGCTGCCTGGACGACAGCGAGGGGCCCGTCTTCGTCAGCTCCACCCTCGACCAGGACGGCCGCTCCACCAGCATCGGCGGCACCCGCGCGGTCTGCGACGGACACCTCCACACCTGGATCAACACCTCCACCCTGAAGGAGTCCGTCTTCCGGCCGGGCACCGCCCTCGTGCGCGCCGCCCTCCTCCAGCTCGGCACCTCCGACACGGGCCTCCCGCAGCCCGGCTTCCTCGCCGTGCAGGACGCGGACGTCACGCTCCGGACCGTGCCCGCCCGGTAGCCCCCCGCGTCAGCGCAGCAGCTCCACCAGGCCGTCCCGGCCCAGCCGCGCCAGCTCGTCGAGGGCGACCACGGCGCGCTCGGCCGCCTCGGGGTCGGAGGCGGTCAGACCACTCGCCGCGAACTCGTCCTCGTCGAGCCGCAGCACCTCGCTGCCGTCCGCCGACACCCACAGGTCGAGATCGAGATCCTCCACCACCACCCCGGCCCCGCCGATCTCGGCCGGCCGGGTGATGTCGCAGTACCAGCCCTTGAGCGCCCCGTCCGCCGACCACACCTCCTTGACCGTGTACCAGCGGTCGCGCCAGTAGTGCTCCACGAAGACGTCACCCGGCTCGAACCGCACGAAACCGAAGTCCCGCACCCCCTCGGCCGCCCACGGCGCCCGCACCGACAGCCGGGCCTCCCGCTCCGCCAGCACCTCCGCCGGATAACGGATCTTCGTCCGCCCCGCCTTCCTCAGGGTGATCTCAACCGACCGCCCGGACATGCCGCACCTCCGTCGCGCGCACCTCGTAACCGAACCACCTGTTGATCGCCAGCATCGGCCCGTTGCGGGCGTCGTTCCCCGTGAACGCCTCCACGCAGCCCGCGGCCCGCGCCCGGTGCAGCGACACGTTCTTGGCCAGCTTCGCCAGCCCGCGCCCCCGGAAGTCCGGAGCCGTACCGGTCATCGCGGAGCCGTACCGCCCCAGACCGTCCGTCCTGGCCGCGCTGAACGCCGCCGGGACGCCGTCCACCACCGCCACCGTCGTCAGGGTCCGGTCGAGCAGCGGATGGCTCCAGGTGGTCTCCAGCCAGTGCGCGTAGTCGTCCAGCTCGGCCCCCACGTCACCCGGCTCGTCGGCCGTCGTCACCGCGTCAAGCGTGAACAGCGGCCGGGGGTCGGCCGCGAAGTCCTCCGCCGTGCGGATCTCCACCCCGGCCGGCGGCTCCCCGAGCGGCGGCAGTTCGGCCGTGGTCAGGTCGAGCCGCAGGAAGTGCGCCGAACGGCTCGGCGCGTAGCCGTGGCGCTCGGCGAAGGCACGGCCCGCCGGCTCGTCCAGGACCCAGCTGTAGAGGGTCGTCGCACCGTGCTCGGCCAGGTGCTCCTCGGCGGCGCGCACCAGCAGCGCACCGGCGCCGCGCCCCCGGTGGGCCGGATGGACGTAGACGTTGAGTTCACCGACGCCCGGCTCGGGCGACTCGTGGGCGAGGCCCACCTCGGCGGTGCCGATGACCTCCCCGTCCTCCGCGACGGCGACCAGCGGACGGGCGTGGCTGTCGGGGTGGGCGTGCGCCCAGTCGTAGGCGGTCTGCTCGGCGGTGGCGAGCAGATAGGGCAGTGCGGCCCGGCGGGCCCGGGCGAAGCCCTCGGCGTCCTCGGGGCGTACGTCACGGACGATCACAGTCATGGCCCCGCACGCTACGGGGGAGCGGCCTGTCACCGCCTCCCATTTTCGGGTGCGGTGGGGGCAGAATCGGCGGGGTGACACTGACAATCGCCGTGGACCACCACTCCACCACCGCTCCCTACGAACAGTTGCGTGCCCAGATCTCGGAGCGGGCCAGGTCGGGCAGACTGCCGGTCGGTTACAAACTGCCGACGGTACGGGGCCTCGCGGAGCAGCTGGGGCTCGCCGCGAACACGGTCGCCAAGGCGTACAAGGCCCTCGAGGCGGACGGGGTGATCGAGACGCGGGGCCGGCACGGCACCTTCGTCGCGGCGGCCGGCGACGCGGCCAGCCGGCGGGCCGCCACCGCCGCCGCCCAGTACGCCGAGGAGGCCCACCGCCTGGGCCTCAGCCGCGAGGACGCGGAGGCGGCGGTGCGCGAGGCGCTGCGCGCCGCCTACGACACCGTCTGACCCGCCCGGCCCCGCTCGCTCCTACAGGTACAGGCCGGGGGCGGCCTCACGGGGCTGCGGGAGGCCGGGGGCCGGGGTACCCCGCCGCAGCGCGTACAGCTCCGCGAGGGTCGCGCCGTCGCGCGGCACGTCCTCCTCCCGGCCGAGCCAGGAGACCGCCTCCGCCCGGGTCAGCGGGCCCACCTCGATCCGGGCCAGGCAGCGGCCCGGGCGGACCACGGCCGGGTGGAGCCGCTCCAGGTCCTCGTTGGTGGTGACGCCGACGAGGACGTTGCGGCCCTGCCCGAGCAGACCGTCCGTCAGATTGAGGAGCCGCGACAGGGCCTGCCCGGCCTCGTGCTTCGCCCCGCCCCGGATGAGCTCGTCGCAGTCCTCCAGGAGCAGCAGCCGCCAGCGGCCGCTCTCCGTGCCCTCGTCCTCCCCGATGGCGATGTTCATCAGATAGCCGACATCGGTGAAGAGGCGCTCGGGGTCGAGCACGCAGTCCACCTGGCACCAGTCGCGCCAGGACCGGGCGAGCGTCCTGAGCGCCGAGGTCTTGCCCGTGCCGGGCGGACCGTGCAGCAGCAGGAGCCGGCCCGTGACGTCCTCGGGCCGGATGCCCATCAGCCGGTCCATGGACGCGGCCACCGGCGCCGAGTAGTTGGACCGGATCTCCTCCCAGGTCTCCGCGCCGATCTGCCGGGTGGTCCGGCGCGGCCCGCGCTGCGGCGCCACGTGCCAGAAGCCCATCGTCACGTTCCCCGGCTCCGGTTCCGGCTCGTCCTTCGCCCCGTCCGTCGCCTCCTTCAGGATCCGTTCGGCGAGTTCCGCGTCGGTGGCCGTGACGGTCACGTCGGCGCGGTGGTTCCAGCGGGAGGCCAGCAGCGTCCAGCCCTCGCCCTCGGCCAGGACGGAACTGCGGTCGTCGTCCTTCGACATCCGCAGCACCCGCGCCCCGGCCGGGAGCAGGGTGGCCTCCGGCTTCGCCCGGTCCAGGGTCGTGCTGTGCGCGTGCGGCTGTTCCCCGGTCGCGAACCGGTCGACGAACAGCGCGTCGATGACGTCCGAGGGCGAGTCGCTGTCGTCCAGGTTGATGACGAGGGGCAACGGCCGCCGCGGACCGGACGGAACCGGTGGGGTGTCAGGCATGGCGCCCATGATCCGGCACCCGCGCGGCACGCGCACCGGATTTTGGGCCGGTGCGCGCGGGCGTCAGATCCAGTGCCCCCGCACCGCGCCCCGGGCCCGCCGCACCACCGCGTACCCCTTCGTCAGGGCCCGGTCGGCCGCGAAGTTCCGCCCGAGCGCCCGCCCCTCCAGGAGCCGGGTGAACTCCTCGACGCCGGTGGAGCGGCGAACGGTCACCCGTGCGAGGGCGTACGGCCCCTGGCGGCGGCGGGCCAGTGCGTTGCCGACGGCCAGCGCCTGGGCGAACCCGGCCTCCCGCACCGCCGTGCGCACCCGCCGGCTGGAGTATCCGTAGGGGTAGGCGAAGGAGACCGGGGCCGTCCCCAGCTCCTCGGCGACGATCTCGCGGCAGCGCAGCGCCTCGAAGCGGAGCCGCCCGGCGTCGAGCTGGTCGAGCTGGGGGTGGGTGTGGCTGTGCCCGCCGATCTCCGTGCCCGCGTCGGCCAGCTCCCGCACCTGCGCCCAGTCGAGCATGGTGTCGAGCGCGCCGCCCTCCTGCCACCGGCCGCGCACCCAGCCGGTGGAGACGAAGACCGTACTGGCGAAGGCGTGCCCGGCGAGCACGGGCAGGGCGTGCCGGTGCACGCCCTCGTACCCGTCGTCGAAGGTGATGAGCAGCGGACGGTCGGGCAGCGGCGCGCCGGAGCGCCAGGCGGCGGCGAGCGCGGCGGTGGTCAGCGGGGTGAACCCGCGCTCGGCGACCACCTCCATCTGCGCGGCGAAGGCCGCCGGGGTGACCGAGAGTCCCCGGGTGGCGGGTGCGGGATCGTCGCCGACGGCGTGGTACATGAGGATCGGCACGGCGGCGGCCGTACCCCGCCCGCCCGGGGTGTTCCCGCTCACGCGACGGCCTCCGTGCCCGCGACCGGTCCCGGGCCGGGTACCGCCGCGCTCCCGGCGGGCGGGAGGTCCTCGATCGGACCCCAGGAGAAGCGGGGGCCGCCGCGGCGCGCGCGGAGGGTGCCGAGGGCGTAGCCGCCGGCCGCGAGGGTCACACCGGCGAGGATCGCGCCGGCCCGCCCCGCGCCGCCGGCCCGGCCGCGCAGCGCGTCGCCGAGACCCCGGACCACCCCGGCGGGCAGCACCCGGGTGGTGTAGCGCCGTTCGGACTCCAGGCCCTTCTGCGCGCCGACGCTCCGGGCGACGAGTGCCTTGGACAGGCCTTCGGCGTAGACCCGGGTGCGGAAGTAGGCGAAGCGCTCGCGGACCGGGGGCACCTTGTGGTGGATGACGGCCCGGTCGTCGATGAGGAGCACCGCCTCGGGCAGGGCCCGGGCGAGCCGGATGCAGAGTTCCGTCTCCTCGCAGCCCAGGGGCCGCCGGTCGCCGTCGCGTCCGATGCCGGTGGCGAAGCCGCCCGCCGCCGCGAAGGCGTCGCGGCGGAAGGAGGCGTTGCCACCGAGGACGTTGCGGACCCGGACCCGGCCGGGCGGCAGCCCCCGGTAGGTGCAGCCGACCACCCAGTCGAACTCCTCGGGGAACCAGTCCGGACGGCGGCCCGAGGCCCACGCGGGCAGGGTCCGGCCGCCGACGGCCATGACCCGGGGATCGTCGTAGGCGGCGGCGAAGTGGTGGAGCCAGTCCCGCTCGGCGACGGCGTCGTCGTCGAGGAAGGCGACGAACTCGCCGCGGGCGGCGGCGATGCCGGTGTTGCGGCCGGAGGAGAGGCCGCGGGTGCCCGCGTTGGCGAGCACCCGCACCTCCTCGCGGAGTCTCTCGTCCGCGTACTCCTCCGTCAGCCGGGCCAAGAGCCGCTCGTTGTGGTCGACGACGAGCAGGGTCTCCAGCGGGGCCAGGGACTGCTTCCGTACGGAGTCGACGGCGGCGAGGATGTCCCGCCACCGCTCCTCCGTGTAGACGCAGATCACCACGGAGAAGCGGAGCGGGGCCGTGCGGTCGCTCAAGACACCTCTCCCCGAGGGACGTTGACGGAGAAGGCGGCGGGCCTGCGACGGGCCGACCGGCTCACGGACTTCTCCTTGAGGATCACCTTGAGGACCCGGATGCCGTCGCGGACCGCGTTGAGGTTGCTGACGCCGTGGATGCGCAGGTACTCGTGGCTGGGCACCTCCTGCACCTTGAGGCCGGCCTTGACCACCCGGATGTTGATGAGGGTCTCGATCTCGAAACCGGTGCAGTCCAGGGTGATCTTGTCGAGGCAGTGGCGCCAGAAGGCGTTGTAGCCGTAGCAGAGGTCCGTGTAGCGCGCGCCGAACTTGCGGTTGACGAGGGTGCACAGGGCCCAGTTGCCCAGTCTGCGGATGAGTGTCATGTCGTCCGTGCCGCCGCCGTTGGCGAAGCGGGAGCCCTTGGCGAAGTCGGCGCCCCCGACGAGGGCGGAGACGTAGGAGACGATCTCCTGGCCGTCGGCCGAGCCGTCCGCGTCGACCATGACGATGATGTCACCGGTGCAGGCGGCGAATCCGCTGATCAGCGCGTCGCCCTTGCCCTTGCCGACCTGTTTGACGACCTTGACGTCCGGCCGCAGCGCGCGGGCCACGTCCACCGTGTTGTCGGTGGAATTCCCGTCGACCAGGACGACTTCGTGAATCCATTCCGGCAGGGTCTGGAAGACGTACGGAAGGTTTTCCGCCTCGTTCATGGCCGGGATGACGACACTCACCGGGGGAGTGATCGCCAAATGCGAGGTGATGGCCCGGTACTGGGCGGCTATTCGACTCGGCTCGGTGAATTCTTGGCCCGCGGCCGGGCGCAGGAACGAGCTCATGGGTCTGGTTTCCCTCTCGTCCGGTGGGCCGCCCACCCCTGGGGCGGTCCCGATGGTGTGTCCGGTTCGAAAGGGGGGTTCTCACCCCGCCCGCACGGTGGTGAATGTCCGTGCGGGATCGGCAAGTTGGCATGGCTGGCCGCGCGGCATCCGCGACTCGGCGCACGTACCGACACCGAGCACGGCACCCCCCTACCGCGCCCCGCCCCGGGACCGTCGTGACGCTGGAGCCCTCCCCTGAGCTGCTGTACGGAACGGGCCGGTGCGGGTGAGATGTACGACGGTATTGATGAAGGGGACTGTAGGGCAAGTGCCGGATCGGTGACCCGCTTTTCCGTAGATTGGCGAAGCTCCGACGGTCAGATGTGTAACCGTCCTGATCGGATTCGTTCAATCCGTTTGTGGGGAGCGGGAAGTGGGGCACGATCACCCCCTCTGCGCATTGTTGTGCGATCGTCCCGTGATCGCGCGCGACCCTGTCATGGGACCGGAACTTCCGCTTCCCGGCGGGGTCGCGCGGTGGAGTGGCGCGAACTCGACGGTCGATGACGGGAGATCGGCCGGACGGGCCGGAAGTTTTGACATGGACACTTCCGGGCGGCCGGATCCGATGCTACTACCAGGTAGCGCAGAGATCCTGCTCCAGGGAGGTTCCATGAAACTGTCCCGATTCGCGGCCTTCTCGTCCTCGCTCCTGCTCGGTGCCGTCCTCGCCCTCACCGGGGCGGGCGCGGCACAAGCGGCCGAGACCGCCGCCCTCGACTACGTGGCGCTGGGGGACTCGTACTCCTCCGGTGTCGGGGCCGGCAGCTACGACAGCGCCAGCGGCGACTGCAAGCGCTCCACCAAGGCCTATCCCCGGCTGTGGGCCAACGCCAACGCCCCGTCGACGTTCGCCTTCACCGCCTGCTCGGGCGCCCGGACGGGCGATGTCACCGCCAACCAGCTCGGCCCGCTCTCCTCCGCCACCGACCTCGTCTCGATCACCATCGGGGGAAATGACGCCGGCTTCGCGGACGTCATGACCACCTGTGTGCTGCAGTCCGAATCCACCTGTATCAACCGAGTGAATCAGGCCAAGAGTTACGTCGACACCACGCTGCCCGGCAAGCTCGACTCCGTCTACTCGGCCATCCGCTCCAAGGCCCCGGCCGCCCGCGTCGTCGTCCTCGGCTACCCGCGCTTCTACCAGCTGAGCGGCAGCTGCGTCGCCGGCCTCAGCGAGAACGAGCGCAAGGCCATCAACGGCGCCGCCGACCACCTCAACGCGGCCACCGCCAAGCGCGCCGCCGACCACGGCTACACCTTCGCGAGCGTCGTCCCGGCCTTCACCGGCCACGAGATCTGCTCCGGCTCCCCCTGGCTGCACAGCGTCAACTGGCTCAACATCGGCGAGTCGTACCACCCGACCGCCGCCGGACAGTCCGGCGGCTACCTGCCCAGCTTCCGCAACGTGCTCTGACCGGCCCGGTGCCCGTCCAACGCACCCCGTCCCCCACCCCCGACCCCCGGTCCCGACCTCCGCTCCCGTGACCGTGGCGCCGCGTCCCCCGGGACCGGCGCCCGGTTCCCCTATCTGACGAAGTGAAACACCAGCGCCGCCACGAGCAGGAGCGCGCCCAGCAGCCCGGCGAACAGGACCGCACCCCACCGCGGCCCGGCAGGGGCGCGTTCCGGCCGGCGCTCCGTCGGGGGCGCCTCCGCCGCCGCGGTCGCGTCCCCGCCCCGTTCGTCCCCGTCGCCGTCCGTACGATCGCGTCGGGTCCCGCGGCCCCCGTCGCCCGGACCGTACGGGGCGGGTGACGGCGCACCGGCGGCCGGGCCGCCCGAGGCCAGCCGGCGCAGCTCCCGCTCGACCCGCTCCACGGGCGTGGGGTCGTCGGGGTCCTCCCGGAGCAGCTCCCCGATCAGCGTGGCCAGCGGCCCGATGCCCGCCCCGCCGACCGCGGTGCGCAACAGCGCGCCCAGAGCCCGGAGTTCGTCGGCCTGCCCCGGGGCGCCGGCCTCCCGCGCCCGCCCTTCCCGGGCGGCGGCGCCCGTCGCCGTGCCGAAGCCGGTGACGACGATCCGTCCGTCGTTGGCGAGCAGGACCCGGTCGGCGCCGAGATCCCGGTGCGGCACCCCGGCCTCCCGCGCGGCGCGCAGCGCCGCCAGCACCGCCGCCCCGATCCGCGCGGCCTCCCCCGGGGGCATGGGCCCGTCCGCCTCCACGGTCTCCGCGAGGGTGAGGCCCGGAATCAGCTCCATGACGACCCAGGGCCTGCCCCGGGCGACCACCACGTCGTCCACGCGGGCGATCCCCGGGTGCCGCAGCCCCGTCGCCGACCGGGCCTCGCGGGCGATCCGCTCGTACAGAAGCCGCTCGTCCGCCTCCCCGAGGCCGGGCGGGGCGTGGACCTCCTTGACCGCCACGTCCCGGCCGAGGTCCTCGTCCCGGGCGCGCCAGACGGCCCCCGTGGCAGCCTCCGCGAGGAGGTCGAGCAGCCGGTAACGTCCCGCGATCACCGTCATGGACCCACGGTAGCCGAGGGGTCCCCGTCCGCCCCCTTTCTCGGACGACCCGCCCAGACGATCTTGGTGGCGGAGATCACACACCGGGGCCCGCCCGTGAGCGCCGCGAGGCGCCGCCGGACGGTTCGTGACGGTTCGGCAGGTGTTTCGCGTCCGTTCAACTCGGCCTGGAGGCAGTTGGATTCGGACAGTGATCGTCAATCCCCGTGCGGGGGCGTCGAATCGCGTCGGCGGGATACACGAGTGTCACAGCGGAGCGATAGGGTTAACCTGCCCGGGCCGGGTGCCCTTGTACGGGTGGGGAGTGACATGGAACAGATAGCAATGCGCAGCAGGCCGCGTGTGCCTGCCATCACCTGCGGGAGCAGCGCGACCAGTTCGCGGCTCGACCGCCATCTCGCGGTGCTGGGCGGTCCCGCCCTGCCCCAGCGGGAGGTGGCCGAGGCCACCCTGCTGATGCGGGAGCTGACGACTCGTCCGCCGGCGGCCTCGCCGGTGCGGGGACACCGCAGCCGGAGCGCGCGCGTCTCCCTCTTCGCCCCGCTCCGCCGCCTGCGCCGCTCGCTCTTCGGCACGCGCCACTAGCGGCGCGGCACCGGCCGCGCCGGCGTCCGGCGTGACCGTCGCGACACCCCTCGGGGTGCCGCACCGGTCACGGCGGATCCGGCGGGCCGACACGGCGCCTCCGTGCCCGGGCGTCGCCGGACCCCGCGTTCCCCGACGCATCCCGCCCGCTCCGGCGCGCCGCCCGTACGCCGACCGACCACGACTCCGCCGGACGTGTCCCCGCCCGTCCGGCGTTCGTCGTGTCCGGAGTGGTCAACGGCGTGGGCCGCGCGCCTGTGCCGCGCCGGGCCGCTCCTCTGCCGCCGCCGGCCTGCCGCGACCACTCCGGCGGTCCACCCGTGCCGGGTGCCGGTCGGTCCCGGGTGGGGCGCGGACGGCTCGGTCGCGGTGCCGACGGGGCCGGTGCGCGGTTCCACCGAGGTGCCTCCCCACGGCGTCGTCCCGTCCGGCCCCGCTCCGTCCGGTGGTCGACCGGAACGATTCCGGGGCGTCGGTGGCCTGCTGCGACCACTCCGGCGGTCCACCCGTGCCGGGTGCCGCGCCGGTCGGACCCGGGCACGGCTCGACCCGGGCGGTTTCGAGGCGGCGGCCGGGCGCGATCGCGTCGGCGGTCCGCTCGGCGCCCCCGTCCCGCCCGTCCGGCGGAGGTCCGGCCCGGGGCGCCGGGGTCCCTCGACGTACCGCCCGGATCACCCGCCCCCGGAGCCCCGAGCCGTCCGTGCGGCCCCTCGTGACGGGGAGCCGCCCGGCCCGGGCCGCGCCGCGTCAGGCGATCACTCCCGCCCCCCGCAGCTCCTTCACCTCCGCCACCGGCACGCCCAGCTCCGCCAGGACCTCGTCGGTGTCCTGGCCGAGCGCCGGGACGCGGCCCATGCGCGGTTCCGGCGCGTCGGGGAAGACCACCGGCGGCAGCAGCGCCCGCAGCGGCCCCACCGGGGACTCCACCTCCCGCCACCGGTCCCGGGCCGCCAGTTGCGGATGGTCCGCCAGCTCCGCGACCGAGTTGAGCCGGGCGCAGGCGACACCGGCCGCGTCGAGGCGCGCCAGGGCCTCCTCCATGGACAGCGGGGCCAGCGCCCGTGCCACCACCGCGTCCGTCGCCGCGCGCCCCGCCACGCGGGCCGCGTTCGTCGCGAAGGCGGGGTCGTCGGCGAGCTCCGGGCGGCCGAGGACCCGCTCGGCGAGCCGCCGCCACTCGCGGTCGTTCTGCACCGACAGCAGCACCATGCCGCCGTCGGCCGTCGGATAGGCGTCGTAGGGCGCGATCACGGCGTGCGCGAGCCCCGTGCGCGCCGGGGCCGTGCCCCCGTGCATCCCGTGGTGCAACGGGTGCCCCATCCACTTGGCGAGCGAGTCCAGGAGCGACACCTCCACGGGCCCGCCGCGGCCGGTCGTGCCCCGGCGGACGAGCGCCGCGAGGACGCCCGAGAAGGCGTACATCCCGGCGGCGATGTCGGCCGCGGGGATGCCGGACTTCACCGGCCGCTCGGGCGTCCCGGTCACCGAGACGAGTCCCGCCTCGCACTGGACGAGCATGTCGTAGGCCCGTTTGCGGGCGTACGGGCCCTCGGCGCCGTATCCGGAGACGTCCACCGCGATCAGCCAGGGGTGCGCCGCGCACAGCGTCACGGCGTCCAGGCCGAGCCGGGCCGCCGCCCCCTGCGCCAGGTTCTGCACGAAGACGTCGGCGCCCGCCACCATCCGCCGTACCAGGGCCATGCCGCGCGGGTCCTTCAGGTCGACCGCCACCGACTCCTTGCCGCGGTTGCACCAGACGAAGTGCGAGGCGAGGCCGCGGGCCGCCGTGTCGTACCCCCGGGCGAAGTCACCGCCGTCGGGGCGCTCGATCTTGACGACCCGGGCCCCGAGGTCGGCGAGCTGCCGGGTGGCGAAGGGGGCGGCGACGGCCTGCTCGACGGCGACGACCGTGATCCCCTCCAGGGGGAGTGGCTGAGTGCTCATGGCAGCCCTGCCTATCCTGCCGGCGGCACCTTTGTCACCAGGGCCCTCGTCACGCGGCCCCTGTCACCGCGCCCCTCGCCGGGGCCCCTCGCGGCGGCTCCCCGAGCCCGTGCCGCCCCCGGTGCCGGGCCTTTCACTCGCCCCGGCCGTACCGCCGTACCGCGAGCGGGGCGAAGACGGCGACGAGGGCGAGGGACCAGAGCAGCGCCCCGGCCACGGGGTGGGCCACCGGCCAGGCCGCGTCCGCCGGGACGGGCGCGTTCCCGAAGAGGACGCGCACCGCCGTCGCCACCGCCGAGATCGGGTTCCACTCGGCCACCGTGCGCAGGTGGTCCGGCATGCCCTCGGTGGGGATGTACGCGTTCGACAGCAGCGGCAGGATGAACGTGGCGCTGCCGAGCTGCCCGGCCGCCTCCTCGCTCCGCGAGGCCAGGCCGAGCAGGATGCCCACCCAGGTCATGGCGAAGCGGAACAGCAGCAGCAGCCCGAAGGCGGCCAGGGCCTCCGGCAGGGACCCCTCGATCCGCCAGCCCATGGCCAGCCCCACCAGGATCATCGGGACCGTGCCGGCCGCGCACGCGGCCAGGTCGGCGAGGGCCTGCCCGAGCGGCACCGCCCCCCTGCTCATCGGCAGGGTCCGGAAGCGGTCCATGACGCCCCGGTGCGCGTCCTGGGCCGCCTGGAACATGCCGGTCATGAGACCGCCCGCCGCCGTCGCGACGAGCAGCCCCGGCACCAGGTAGGAGCGGTAGTCGGCGCCCGGCATGGCGAGCGCGCCGCCGAACACGTACCCGAAGAAGAGGAGGAAGACGATCGGCATCGTCTGTGTCATCACGGTGATCGCCGGGGCGTGCCGGATTCGCAGGAGGTGGCGGCCGAGGACCGCGGCGCCGTCGTGCACGAGGGCCGTCATGCCGCCGCCTCCGTCCGGCCGGTGAGGCGCAGGAACACCTCGTCCAGGGTGGGCGGGCGCAGTGAGGCGTCCACGATCGGCACGCCGGCCGCGTCGACCTCCCGGACGATCCGGGGCAGGGTGAGCGCCGGGTCCGTGGTGAGCGCGCCGACCGTGCGGCGCTCGGCGTCGAGGACGGGGGCGTTGCCGGTGAGCCGGTCGAGGACCGCCGCGGCGGCGTCCAGCGGTCCGGGGCCGGCCACGACCACCTCGGCCCAGCCGCCGATGAGGGACTTGAGCGCGGCCGGGGTTCCGCGGTGGGCGGCCCGGCCGTCCTCGACGAGCACGATGTCGTCGGCGAGCCGGTCGGCCTCCTCCAGGTACTGGGTGGTCAGCAGCACCGTCGTGCCCTCGGCCGCGAGCCGCCGGACGGCGTCCCAGATGCCGTTCCGGCTGTGCGGGTCGAGCCCGGTGGTGGGCTCGTCGAGGAAGAGGACCGCGGGGCGGGCCAGCAGGCTCGCCGCCAGGTCGAGGCGGCGGCGCATGCCGCCCGAGTAGGTCCGGGCGGGCCGCCCGGCCGCCTGCGTGAGCCCGAACTCCTCCAGGAGTTCGTCGGCCCGGGAGCGCGGGGCGCGCAGCAGCCGGGCGAAGAGGCGCAGGTTCTCCGCGCCGGTCAGGTCGCCGTCGACGGAGGCGTACTGGCCGGTGACCGCGATCCGGCGCCGCACCCCGCCCGGGTCGCGGACCACGTCGTGCCCGGCGACCCGGGCGGTGCCCGCGTCGGGGCGGACCAGGGTGGCGAGCACGCGGACGGCGGTGGTCTTTCCGGCGCCGTTGGGCCCGAGGACGGCGCAGACCGTCCCCTCGGGAACGGCCAGGTCGAGCCCGCGCAGGGCGTGGACCTCGCCGTAGCGTTTGCACAGGCCCTCACTAAGTACAGCGTACGTAGTCGTCATGGGGTGACCATAGCGCACTACGTACGGTGTACGTAACTACGATGGGAGGCGAGGTGATGATCCATGGCGGGCCGAGCGGCCGAACCCGAAGTGATCTGGGCGCGCCCCGAGCGCGCCGGACGAGGCCCCAAACCGGCCTACAGCCGGCGGGACATCGCGGACGCCGCCGTCCGCATCGCCGACACCGACGGCCTGGAGGCGGTCTCCATGCGCCGCGTCGCCGCCGAACTCGGCTGCGGCACCATGTCGCTCTACAACTACGTCCCCCGCAAGGAGGACCTGTACGAGCTGATGGTCGACGCGGTCAGCGGCGAGTACGACCTGCCGGAGAAACCCAGCGGCGACTGGCGCGCCGACATGACCGCGCTCGCCCACCAGACGCGCGCCCTCATGTACCGGCACCCCTGGCTCGCCCGGGTGATGACCACCGCCTACGGCTTCAGCCCGAACGCCCTGCGCTACCTGGAGTGGTGCCTCGGCTGCCTGGCCCCCCTGGACATCGCACCCGGCCTGAAGATGCAGCTCATCGCCATGGTCAACGGCACGGTCATGGCCACCGTCGCCAACGAGCAGGCCATGGCCGAACGGGCCCGCGCCCTGCCCTGGTCCGAGCAGGAGGAGCAGGCAGTCCGCGCCGCCTACCTCGCCCGGCAGGTTGCCGGCGGGCGCTACCCGCACCTGGCGGCGCTGCTGGCCGCGCCGCCCGTCCCCGCCGACCCGGACGAGATCTTCGACATGACCATCGCCCGCCTCCTGGAGTCCTTCGCGCCCCCCGTCACAGGAGCATGAACTGACCCTCCGGGCCCTCCTCCTGATGGTCCAGTACGGACGCGGGGCGGCGGGCCCGGTCCGGCACCGGGAGCACCCCGGCCGCCGTCAGGGCTGCCCTGCCGCCGCCCCCGGCGGTGAACACCGCCCGCTCCGGATCCCGCGCGCCCAGCAGCGCCAGCGCCGTCACCAGGCCGAGCAGCTCCGAGGTCCACTCCTGCGGCCAGGCCGCCGGACCGATGGCCTCCAGGGAGCCCGGCTCGGCCGGCGCTGTCCGCCGCTCGAACCACTGCTCCAGGACCCGCACGCCGCCCACCCGGAACTCCCAGGCGTCCACCGGCACGGGGGAGATCCGGCCCTCACCGACACCGAGGACCTCCGTGCCCGGGTCGTACGACAGGGCCGCGGGGCGCGCCGGGACCGCCGCCCGCACGTAGGGGCGCCGCCCGCCCGGCAGCCGGGGGCGCGTCCCGCTCAGCGCCCCACCGAGCTGGACGTCGGCGAGCTCCCGGCCCAGCCGCACGCCCGCCGACCAGACCGCCGGTTCCTCCGGCAGCGGCACCCGGCACCCGGCCGGCGAGGGGGAGGCGGCGGCGAGCGTCCACGCCAGCCAGTCCCGGGCGTCCACCTCGTACCCGTACCGCTCGCTCAGGAAGGGCAGCAGACCGGGGGCCAGGTTCGGCTCCCGGCCGCCGGGGCGGCGGAACAGCGGCCGGATGCGGCCCGGCCGGCCCGCGGGGGAGCGGCCCTCCGGAAGCGCCGAGGTCACGAGCAGCGCCGGGCCCGCCGCCCCGGGCACGTACCCCTGCTCCACGGCGAAGATCTGGGGCGCGCCGGCGACCCGCCACAGTTCGGGGCGGGCGGTGTCGATCAGCCGGTGGTCGGGGAGCAGCCACTGCTCGTCGAAGGGTCCCCGCGCGACCCGCACCGGCTCCGGGCACGGGCCGAACTCCCGGGCGAACCGCACCGTGCCGGTGCGCTGTCCGGGCAGCGCCGCCACCGCGCTCGACGGCGTCCGCGCCCGGCTCGGCCGGAACAGCGCCTCCCGCTCGGCGCCCCCGGCCGCCACCAGCCGGTCCCAGCGGGCCCGCAGCGTGCGCGCGTCCGGCGCCGCGATCCAGGACCGCCCGAACCGGAGCGGCGCGACGGACCAGGGCATCAGCTCGTCCAGCAGGGGCGCTTCGTCCGGACCCGGGGCTTGCGTCACGCCCCGCATGCTAACGACCCCCGCCGGGCGGCTCCAGCCTTCCTCCCGGGGGGCTCCCCGGGCCCTGGCGGAGCTTCCCGGCCCGTCGGCGGACGGCCGGTGCCCGCGCGGCGACGACGCGCCCGGCCGGCGGCCCGCGAACCACGGCCCCGGCGCGCGGCCCGCCGCTCCGAGGGCTCCGGGCCCGACCTAGAGCCTGTCCGGGCCATCACGCGCCTGAACCGCTCAGGCAGACCCCGCCACCACACGTCGGTCCGCACCCCGTGCGCAGGCCCGTCGATCACCTGTCGGTGATCCCGCCACCGGCCACAACGCCCCTTGCTGACCGGCAGGAACGGCTCAAGCCGTTCCCACTCCGCATCCGTCGGATCACCTCGCCCCATGCCCCGAACAACGATCCGACTGGATGCCAGTCTCATGATCAGCCGGCTAGTAGCCTGCGGCCATGCCCGATCCCTCCCCCTTCGCCATGCCCACCCGCTTCGACGGTGCCCCTGACCGTGTCGCAGTCGTCGTTCCAGGCGTCGGTTACTCGCCTGCCAGACCGCTGCTGCACTTCGCTCGTGGCGTGCTCCTCCAGCACGGCTGGACGGTCCAGGAGCTGTGGTGGCAGATCCCAGATGACTTCTCGCAGTTCACCGTGACCGACCGGGTCGCGTGGGTGGAGCGGCAGGTCGCCCAGGCCGTCGACGCCGAGGCAGGGGCCTGTCGCCTCCTTGTCGGCAAGTCCTTGGGCTCACTCGCCTGCGGCATCGCAGCCGAGCGAAACATCGCAGCGGCCTGGCTCACTCCTGTCCTGACCCTCGACCATGTGGCCCGTGCTCTCCAGCGAGCCCAAGCGCCGACCCTCCTCATCGGCGGCAGCGCCGACCAGCTGTGGGACTCACGGACCGCCGAGTCCCTACGACATGACGTCCTGGAAGTTCCCTCGGCGGATCACGCACTGGAGCTCGCGAACGACGCCACGGGATCCGTTGACGTATTGCGGCACGTCATCTCACGGCTGGACCGCTTCGTCGGCTCTCTCGGCCATGAGAGACCACCAGACAAGATCGCCCGGACCCGCTCTAGTCGGCCTCCACCGTCACCGTGAAGGAGAACCGGTCCCCGCGGTAGCGGATGCGCGCCACGTCGACGACCCGGCCGTCCGCGTCGTAGGTCACGCCCGTGTAGTGCAGGATCGGTGAGAGCAGCGGGACCCGGAGCAGACCGGCCGTCTCCGGGTCGGCGAGGCGGGCCTCCACCGTGTCCGTGATCCGGCTGATCCGCACCCCGACCACGTCCCGCAGGACCTTCGTCATCGGCCACCGCTCCAGATCCGCCGGGTCGATCACGGCCGCCAGTTCCGGAAGGACCGCGTTCTCCGCCCAGTTGGTGGGCTCGCCGCTCTCCCCGTCCACGCGCAGCCGCCGGTACGTGACGACCTCCGGTACCCCGGGAAAGTACTCGGCGAGCTCACCCGGCACCGGCTCGGTGCCGTGCCCGAGGACCGTGGTCGGCTCGCCCGACTGCTGGGCCACGATCGCGTCGATCGAACCGAGCAGGCGGCGCGGCGTGGAGCGCCGCGCGCCCGGCTCGATGAAGGTGCCGCGCCGCCGGTGGCGGCTGATCAGCCCCTCCTCCTCCAGCTCCTTCAGCGCCTGCCGCATGGTCAGCACGCTGACGCCGTAGTGCGCGGCCAGCTGCTCCTCGGTGGGCAGCCGCAGCGAGGCGTCCGGCGCGCGGCCCAGTATCGAGGCGCGGAGGGACTGCGAGACCTGGTACCACAGCGGAAGCTTGCGGTTCAGGACCAGGGAGTCGGGGGCGAAGGCGGTCACGGCGTTCTCCGTACGACGACACTACGACCGGAAGTGGCGCTCAAGACCCTGCCATACGGCGTCGTAGCCCTTCTGCAGGTGGTCGGCGTTCGCCGCCTGACCGGTCGTGGTGATCGGCCAGCGCGTCTCGAACATGAAGGCCAGACCGTCGTCGATCTTCTGCGGCTTCAGCTCGGCGGCGCTCGCCTTGTCGAAGGTCTCCCGATCCGGGCCGTGCGCCGACATCATGTTGTGCAGCGAGCCGCCGCCGGGCACGAAACCCCCCTTTCCGGCGGTCTTGGCGTCGTACGCGCCCTCGATCAGGCCCATGTACTCACTCATGACGTTGCGGTGGAAGTACGGCGGGCGGAAGGTGTCCTCGCCGACCAGCCAGCGCGGGGCGAAGACCACGAAGTCGACACCGGCGAGCCCGGGGGTGTCGGACGGGGAGGTGAGGACGGTGAAGATCGACGGGTCCGGGTGGTCGTACGAGATCGTCCCGATGACGTTGAAGCGCCGCAGGTCGTAGACGTACGGGGTGTGGTTGCCGTGCCAGGCGACGACGTCCAGCGGGGAGTGGTCGTACGTCGCCGACCAGAGGTTGCCGCAGTACTTGTTGACCACCTCGACCGGGCCCTCGACGTCCTCGTGGGCGGCGACCGGGGCGCGGAAGTCCCGGGCGTTGGCCAGGCCGTTGGCGCCGATGGGGCCGAGGTCCGGGAGCTGGAACGGGGCGCCGTAGTTCTCGCAGACGTAACCGCGGGCCGTCTCGTCGAGCAGCTCCACCCGGAAGCGGACACCGCGCGGGATCAGGGCGACCTCGCCGGGGCGGGCGGCGAGCAGGCCGAGCTCGGTGCGGAGCAGCAGACCGCCGTGCTCCGGGACGATCAGCAGCTCGCCGTCGGAGTCGCCGAAGACCCGCTCCATCGAGGCGTTGGCGTGGTAGAGGTGCACGGCCATGCCGGTGCGCTGCGTCACGTCGCCGTTGCCGCCGAGGGTCCACAGACCGGCCAGCCAGTCCGTCCCCGGCGCCGGCTCGGGCAGCGGGTTCCAGCGCAGCCGGTTCGGGTCGGGCACGGTCTCCGTGAAGGGCGCGCCGCGCAGCGCGCCGTTGTCGATCCGGGTGAACGGCGGGTGGGCCGCCGAGGGGCGGATCCGGTAGAGCCAGGACCGGCGGTTGTGGGCGCGCGGCTCGGTGAAGGCGCTGCCGCTGAGCTGCTCGGCGTAGAGGCCGAGGGGGGCACGCTGCGGCGAGTTGCGCCCTTCCGGCAGCGCGCCGGGGACCGCCTCCGAGCTGTGCTCGTTGCCGAACCCGGTGCTGTAGGTGAGCGCCTCGGCCGTCTTCCTGGCCTGCTCCGTCGTCATCGACCGCTCCTGTCCTGAGCCCACAAGGGAATCCTATGTACGACCGTAGGATTCCGCGCGGCTCCCGTCAACGGTGACTCGGCCGCCCCCTGGCGCCCGTCCGCGTCCGGCTTCGGGTGCGAGCGGGTGCGTCAGGGGTGCGGGGTGCCGGTGCGCGGGGCGGTGCGGAGCGGTGCGCGGGCGGTGGGCGGGCGGCGGAACCCGCGGTAACCCCCTTGAACATCGGACGCGGCCTGTGGCTATGGTGATCCCCGCACGCCGGACGGAACCTGACCCCTCCGCTCCGGCTCGCACATCACCGGCGGCCGGGGGAACAGTGCCGCCACGGGGAGGGATGGCTCCGTCGTGCCACGACACCGGCTCACCGTGCCCGCATCGCAGGTCGGCACGGTGTCGTGCCTCCTTCGGTCCGGCGCGTCCGCGTAGTCCGTACGGCTCCGCCGCCGCTCCTGACGGGTGGCCCCCGACGCCCCTCGTTCGCTACGAAGGACGACCCTTGCGTTCCAGACCAAGAACGTTCGTACCGGGATCGCGGCTCTCCGCGGTCCTGACCCCACTCACCACCTCCGTGGTCGGACTCGCCGTCCTCGGCGGTCTGGCCGTCCAGCCCGGCCTCCCGGGCACCGGCCCCCGCATGGCCTCCGTCGGCAACGACTTCGACTGGTACGAGGAGACCGCCGCGGAGCAACTGCGGCAGGACCAGTGCCTGATGGCCGAGGTGCTGCGCATGGGCGGCCCGGCCATGGCCGGCGTCGCCCAGAGCGGTCTCGACCTGCCGCCCGAGGGCCTCCACACGGCCGCGAACCCCAAGTACTGGGAGAAGACGCCGCTCAGCACGGCGTACGAGAAGGACAAGGCGGCCGCCGACAAGGAACTGTCGGGCATCTTCGCCCTCCGGGAGAGCTGGGAGAAGCCGCTCTACGGGCTGAGCACCGTCGCGGGCCTCAACGACGCGACCTTCCACTGGCCGCCCGGCACCCGGGAGGGCGAGGACTTCCACAGCCAGACCGGCCTGACCAAGTGGATCGCCGACCGGTTCTGGAAGGACGAGGGCGACCCCTACGAGGACCCCACCCCGAAGGCCGACGCCAAGACCCGCAAGGCCGTCATCGACCTGGGCACCCCCCTCTACGGCAAGGACCCGGACTCCACGACCAGCACCGACTGGACCCGGGACGTCGCCGAGAACGAGGGCTTCAAGTGGCTCAAGGGCGACACCTTCGAGCCCACCGGCGCCGACAACGCCCGACTCTTCCTCGCCAACGGCGGCTTCCCCCGTACGGGGCCGGTCCCCGGCAGCCCCGAGTACCGCATCGCGGTCGAGGACCTGAAGACGCGCTTCTCCACCTGTGCCTGGCGCGACCCGATCGACCCGAACAAGGTCATGGGCCCCGTCGCCGGCGCGGCCGCCGCCGAATGGCAGCAGGAGATCGCCTCCCAGGCCGTCCAGCGCAACCAGGTCGTGGACGCGAGCGAGAAGGCCACCACGGCGCTCGCGACCGGAGCCAGGGCGCTCGGCCAGATGCTCGGCCACTCCTGGGTCGCCGACCACCTCACCCGCTGGCAGGACTACTGGTCCGCGGGCGGCGTCGGCTGGATCGGTGACGTCCCGTCGACGATCCAGCTGAAGGGCGCCGCCGGCAAGTGCCTGGAGGTCCAGGGCGGCGGAACGGCCAACGGCACCCCGGTCCAGGTCTACACCTGCAACGGCACGTCCGCGCAGGAGTGGCGGATGGAGGGTGACGACCTCGGCCTGCACCTGCGCAACGTCAAGTCCATGAAGTGCCTCGACGTCGCCGGCAACGGCTCGGCCGTCGGCACGAAGATCCAGATCCACGACTGCAACAGCAACTCGAAGGCGCAGACCTGGGAGTACACCCCCCGCGCCACCACGCAGCTCAAGGGCGTCGGCTCCGGCAAGTGCCTGAACTTCGCCACGTACGACCTCGGCAAGGACGCGCTGCTCGCCACCTGCGCGACCGCCGCCTCGCAGCAGTTCACCATCAAGCCGTCCGGCCGCAACGGTGACGTGCAGCCCAAGGCCCACTTCGACCAGGCGGCGAAGGGCATCGCGGACGCCCGGGCGGGCGCCAAGGCGCAGCTCGCGGTCATCAAGCAGCAGGCCGCGGCGGCCAAGACCGCCGTCGCCACCTCCGACACCGCCATGCAGGCCGCCTACGCCATCGCCGACAAGAACGGCGCGCCGCGCGGCCGGGGACTGCTGGTGGGTCTCCAGAAGGACCAGGTGACCAAGGGCGTCGCCGCCGCGCTCGACGCGATGGTGAAGGCGGGCGAGACCGCCGAGGCCGCCACCCGCGCCGCCGCCGCGGACAGCGACACGATCGCGCAGCGCGCGCTCGCCCAGGCCTCCCTGTCGAAGGCCGAGTTCCGCAAGGAGGCGGCCCGCGCCGCCGAGTGGCAGGCCAAGGCCGCCGCGGACGGGGCCAGGTTCCAGCGCGACACCGCCAAGAAGGAGAAGGAGACCGCCGAGGCCAAGCTCGCCGTCGCCGTGCAGGCCGAGGCGACCGCCAAGGCGGCCGCAGCCGACGCCCGCGCCCGCAGGCTGTCGGCCGAGGCGGAGGAGAAGACCGCCGAGAAGGAAAAGCTGATCGCCGTCGCCAAACAGGGCGAGGCGGCACAGCACCGCAAGAACGCCGAGTCCGAGGCGGTGAAGGCGCAGGACGCCAGGAAGCTCGCCGAGGCCGCCGAGGGCACCGCGGTCGAGAAGAAGAACGCCGCGGTGAAGGCCAAGGACAAGGCCCGCGATCTGCGGGACGACGCCTGGGCCGCCGAGCAGAAGGCCGACGCCGCCCGCGCCAAGGCCGATGCCAAGGAGGCCTTCGCCCAGGCGCACGAGTCGGACGAGAACGCCAAGGCCTCCCGGGAGGCCGCGGACGCCGCTGACTCCCACGCCGACGCCGCGGAGGCGGCGGCGGGCCGGGCCAGGGGCGAGGCCGACGCGGCGACGCAGGCCGCCGCCGAGGCGGACGCCGCCGCCACCCGTGCCGAGGCCGCCGCGGGCCGCGCCCGCGCCGACGCGGACGCAGCCCAGGCCGCCAAGCTCCGGTCCGAGGCCGCGGTGAAGACCGCGACCAGCGCCGTCGCCGACGCCCTGGACGCCTCGCGGCGCGCCGCCGACGCGGCGAAGACCGCACAGCGCCTCGCCGACGAGGCGGAGGCCAAGGCGAAGCAGGCCATGACCCACGCGGACGAGGCCAAGAAGGAGGCCGCCAAGGCCCTGGCCGCCACCGCCAAGGCCGCCGGATTCGCCCACGTCACGGCCCAGGCCGCGGTGGACGCCGGCAACGCGGCCGCGCAGGTCGCAGCAGAAGGCCGTCGCCGACGCCCACGCCAAGAACGCGAAGGAGGAGGCCGCCGCCGCCAAGGCCCTCGCGGACGCGGCCACCGGCGAGGCCAAGCAGGCCTACGTGCACGCGGCCAACGCCGCGACCCACGCGGCCGACGCGCGCGGCTACGCGACGGAGGCCCTCGGGTACGCGGCCGACGCGGCCCGGGCCGCGTCGAAGGCGGCCGAGTCCTTGGCCCGTACGGTCGAGTACGACCGCCAGGCCGGCGTGGACGCCCGCGCGGCGGACGCCGCCGCCGGACGCGCCGAGAACCACGCCACGACCGCCCGCGCCTCCGCCGACCAGGCCGCCCTGGACGCCGAGGCCGCCCGCGACGCCGCGGCCGCGGCCGAGCAGGCGGCCAAGGACGCCCGTGCGGCGGCCGACCGCGCCGACGCCGCCGCCACCGAGGCGGAGGCGGCGGCCAAGGACGCGCTGAAGTACGCCAAGGAGGCCCAGGAGGCGGCCGAGTCCGCCGCCAGGAAGCAGGCCAACCAGCAGATCAAGGACGGCGCGGGCACGGGCGGCATCGGCGGCACGTTCTTCGTCGTCGACGAGGACAGCGTCAAGGTCACCGACGCCAAGCAGAAGAACGACTGTGTCATCGAGGTCGGTTTCACCGGCTGCACCGTCACGTTCGACGTGACGTTCGACGTCGAGGTCGACTTCTTCCTGTGCACCGACCCGGACGTGCCGGCCACGGCGACCGGCTGCCCGGCGACCGACACCGTGCTGATCGACCGCCGGCCGTTCAAGGGCCTGAAGAAGGAGGTCACCCAGTACTTCAGCAAGTGGGACCTCATCGAGCAGACCCTCGTCTACAAGGTCCTCAGGGCCGTCCTCATCCAGGACTTCATCGACTGCTGGAGGGGCAGCGCGGGCGGCTGTGCCTGGGCCGCGAGCAACTTCGTCCCGGGCAAGGCGTTCAGCAAGATCGCCGAGGCGCTCAACGCACTCGACGCCGCGATGAAGACCGGCGTGGGCGTCGCCGACGCCTACAAGGCGCTCAAGGCCATCGAGGGCCTGGACCCGGCGACCCTCGCCAGGATCACGCAGCAGGTGAACCTCTACGAGGATGCCTTCACCTCCTGCGTGCGCAACAGCTTCCCGGGGCACACCCCGGTGCTGATGGCGGACGGCACCTACCGTCCCATCGCCCGGGTGGCGATCGGCGATCTGGTCAAGGCCGCCGACCCCGCCTCGGGAGAGCTGCGGACCCAGAAGGTCACCGCCACCTTCCGGCACGGGACCGAGCGTCTGGTGGACGTCACCCTCGCCGGTGGCGGGAAGCTGACGAGCACCGCCGGTCACAAGGTCTTCGTGGCCGACCGCGGCTGGACAACGGTCTCCGACCTGCGCGTCGGTGACCGCCTGCGCACCCCGGAGGGCGCCGTCCGTACGGTGCGGGCCCTGCGCGACCGCACGGGCCTGGCCCCGACGGTGGTCCACGACATCACGGTCGACGGTCCGCACACCTTCTTCGTGCGCGCGACGGGTGCGCGTCCGCAGGACGTGCTGGTCCACAACTGCCTGAACATCGTCGCGGACGAGGGCAAGAACGGCGCTCACACGCTGGGCGAGCACGTCCTCAACGAGCGGCAGGCGTGGGACAAGGCCGCCAAGGACGGCATCGCGACCGTCTGGAACGACCAGGACACGGCGGTGCGCTGCATCAACGAGGCCTTCCAGCAGTGGGTGCAGCGCAGCCCGAAGAACCTGGCGAAGCTCACGAAGTGGATCAACGATCAGCGCAAGCTGCCGAAGTCGCAGATCTTCGATCCGCGCCACGACCTCTTCCCCATCGAATGGGAACTCCGGGGTGAGGGCTCGCTCGGCAAGATCTACCGTGACGGAGCCACGGCGCCGGTGGCGGCCGGGAACAGGGTGGTGATCAACATCAAGGCGGTCCGGGGCGGCAGCCACGCCGGGGACGACGCCGCGAAGATCCCGAACAATTTCGTGATCTACACCGCCTACCCGAAGTAGACCGCCTGCCCGACGCAGGGGGACAGGAGAAGAAAGAGCGGAGGAGAGGGACACATGGCGCAGCCACCACAGGACCGGGCGCTCGGGGTCGACATCGGGCTCAGCGGGCTGATCAAGTGGATCCGCTACCCCGTGGTCACGAGCGAGGCCGCCGGCCTGGACGTCGTGGCGGGCGTCGCCGACCGGTTCGACGGGGCGTTCGCCCACCAGCTTCTGCGGGACTGCCTCGCCCTGCTGGACTCCCCCTTGTCCAGCCGGGACATCGAGACCCTGTGGCTGGCGGGAACATTCCGGGAGTTCGATCTGGGACGCCTCGGGATCGACGGCCGGGCGTGGCTGCGCCGCATCGCGGACGTCTGCGCCGACAGGATCCGGTCCGACGACCCCTCCTTCGCCCCCGCTACCGGCCCGTCCGTGACCGACGGGCCGGTGAAGGAGGCGGTGGCCGCCGAGATCGCGTCGGTCGGTCCCGCCCTGGAGCAGGCCACGGCCCACCACGCCTACAGCCCGCTCGACGGCGTCGTCCCCGCCCTGCGTCGGGTGGTGGACGTCGATCCCGACCTGGCGTTCCGGCTGCTCCTGCGGGCGCTGAAGGGGTACTTCGTACGGATCGGCGAAGCCCGGTACGCGCGCTACCTCGCGCTCGGGGAGGAGCTCGGGCTCGGTGAGGACGTCGTCGACGACGGCGACTTCAACATCTGGCCGGAGCTGGACGACTGACACCATGGGCAGACGCCCGGGACACCCCTGAGGTGCCACCGGCCGGCGGCCGGACCACGGGCGCCCCTCGTCACGAGGGGCGCCCGTGGTCGCGTGGAGGGACGGTCCGGACTCCACGCGGACGGCCCGCACACGCCCCCCGGGGGCGCGGCATCATGGTCCCGTGTCCCCGACAAGCCCGCGGCGCCCGTCCGCGCCGCTCCGCCGGGCCCCCGTCCAGCAGCGCAGTGCCGAGCGGCTCGCCCGGATCCTCGACGCCTGCGCCGAGCTCCTCGACGGCGGCGGCTACGAGCAGCTCACCACCCGCGCGGTGGCCGCGCGGGCGGGGGTGCCGATCGGCTCCGTCTACCGTTTCTTCGGCAACAAGCGGGCGATGGTCTCGGCTTTGGCACACCGGAACCTCGACCGGTACGCCGAGCGGGTCTCCGACCGGTTCGCCGGGACCGCGGGCCTCGACGCGCACGGAGCCATCGACGGCGTCCTCGACGAGTTCCTCGCGATGAAGCGGACCGTGCCGGGCTTCGCGCTGGTCGACTTCGGCGTGCCCGCCGCCGCGCCGGGCGAGGAGACGACCGTGGAGCCCGCGGACGATCCGAACCTCCTCGTCGCCGAACGGCTCTGCGCCCTGTTCGCCGTCCACCTCGGCCGGACCGCCGACGAGGCCCTGCGCCGCAAGGTCCTCGTCGGGGTCGAGACCGCCGACGCCCTCGTACGGCTCGCCTTCCGCGTGGACCCCGAGGGCGACCGGGCGCTGATCGCCGAGACCCGGGAACTGCTCCACGCCTACCTCGCACCCTCTCTGGAGCCGCCCTCGGTGCCGTAACCCTCCCCAACATGCCTACCGGTCGGTATGCTCGGCGTCGCAGCCCGCCACGGCTGTGCCCCACCGCCGTGTGCCACCGCCCCCGGGAGACGTCATGTCCACCGCCCTGCGCATCTGCCCCCTCTGCGAAGCCACCTGCGGACTCGTCCTGACGCTCGACGGCACCCGGGTCACCGGCGCCCGGGGCGACCGGGACGACGTCTTCAGCCGCGGCTTCATCTGCCCCAAGGGCGCTGCCCTCCCCGAGATCGACGCCGATCCGGACCGGCTGCGTGCCCCCCTCGTCCGCGAGGACGGCGTGCTCCGGGAGGCCACCTGGGACGAGGCCTTCGACACGATCGCCGCCCGCTTCCGGCCCGTGATCGAGCGGTACGGCCCCGACGCGGTGGGCGTCGTCCTCGGCAACCCCAACGTGCACACCATGGCGGGCGCCCTCTACCCGCCGCTGCTCGTCGGCGCGCTGCGCACCCCGAACCTCTTCACCGCGTCGACGCTCGACCAGATGCCCAAGCACGTCTCCAGCGGGCTGCTCTTCGGCGACCCCTTCGCCGTGCCCGTCCCCGACCTGGACCGCACCGACCACCTGCTCCTGCTCGGCGCCAACCCGTTCGAGTCCAACGGCAGCCTGTGCACCGCCCCTGACTTCCCCGGCAGGCTCAAGGCGCTGCGCCGGCGCGGCGGCACCCTCACCGTCGTCGACCCCCGGCGCACCCGCACCGCGCGCCTCGCCGACCGGCACGTGGCCATCCGGCCCGGCGCCGACGCGCTGTTCCTCGCCGCCCTCGTCCACACCCTCTTCGCCGAGGGGCTCACCGACCTCGGTCCGCTCGCCGCCCACACCGAGGGGGTCGAGGACGTGCGGACCGCGGTGAAGGAGTTCAGCCCCGAAGCCGTCGCCGGAGCCTGTGACGTCGACGCCACCACGCTCCGGGCCGTCGCCCGCGAACTCGCCGCCGCCCCCACCGCGGCCGTCTACGGCCGGATGGGCAGTTCCACCGTCGCGTACGGCACCCTCGCCAACTGGCTCGTCGACGTCCTCAACGTCCTGACCGGCAACCTCGACCGGCCCGGCGGTGCCCTCTTCCCGCTCTCCGCCACCGCCCCCGCGCCCGGTCCGGCCCGCCCCGGCCGGGGCTTCGCCCTCGGCCGCCGCCACAGCCGGGTCTCCCGTCACCCCGAGGTCAAGGGCGAGTTCCCGATGGCCGCGCTCGCCGAGGAGATCGAGACACCGGGGGAGGGCCGGATCCGGGCGCTCGTGACGGTCGCCGCCAACCCCGTCCTCTCGGCCCCCGACGGCCGCCGCCTCGACGCGGCCCTCGGGACGCTGGACCTCATGGTCGCCGTCGACCCCTACCTCAACGAGACCACCCGGCACGCCGACGTCGTGCTGCCGCCGCCCCCGCCCGCCCAGAGCGCCCACTTCGACTTCGCCCTCAACGGCTTCGCCGTCCGCAACCAGGTCCGCCACACGCCGGCCGCCGTCCCCCTCGAAGCGGGCCGCATGGACGAGTGCGAGATACACGCCCGGCTGATCCTCGCGGTCTCGGGCATGCACGGCGCCCCGCCCTCCGCCGTGGACGAGCTCGCCATCGACACCCTCCTCGCCAAGGCGGTCACCCAGGAGCACTCGCCCGCCTACGGCGCCGACCCGGCGGAGTTCGCCGCCGGGCTCACCGGTGCCTCCGGCCCGGAGCGCCGGCTCGACCTGATGCTCCGGCTGGGCCCGTACGGCCTCACCCTCGACGAGCTGCGCGCCCACCCGCACGGCATCGACCTCGGCCCGCTCAAGCCGCGCGTCCCGCAGCTCCTCAAGACCCGCAGCGGGCGCATCGAACTCCTCCCCGCCCCCATCGCCGCCGATCTGCCCCGGCTGCGTGCCGCGCTCGACGCCGTACCGGACCCCGGCACGCTCCGGCTCGTGGGGCGCCGCCATCTGCGCTCCAACAACTCCTGGCTGCACAACGCCCCGGCGCTCGGCGGAGGTTCGAACCGCTGCGTCCTCCAGGTGCACCCCGAGGACGCGGCCCGGCTGCGGCTGACCGACGGCGGCCTCGCCCGGATCGCGGGGGACGGCGGCCACCTCGACGTACCGGTGGAGATCACCGACGAGGTGCGGACCGGGGTGGTCAGCCTCCCGCACGGCTGGGGTCACGACCGGCCCGGCACCCGGCTCACGGTGGCGGCGAGCCGCCCCGGGGTCAACGTCAACCAGCTGCTCGACGGCTCGCGGCTCGACCCGCTCTCGGGCACCGCCGTCCTCAACGGCTTCCCCGTCACGGTGGCGCCCGTGCCCGAGCCCGAGTCGGCACCCCTCGCGTGACCTGGGGTTTTGCTCGTATTGCTCACGCTTCAACGTCTTGCTGACGGCGGAAGGCGGCACCTACGGTCATCCGGACCGCCGCTCGGCGGCAGTTCAAGGGTGAACGTGAGGTGTCCTCCATGCTGACCGTCCTCGGCTTCGCCATGATCGCGACCTTTCTGGTCCTGATCATGATGAAGAAGATGTCGCCGATCGCGGCGCTCGTGCTGATCCCCGCCCTCTTCTGCGTCGCGGTGGGGCAGGGCGCCCAGCTCGGCGACTACGTCATCGAAGGCGTCGGCAAGCTGGCCCCGACGGCCGCCATGCTGATGTTCGCGATCGTCTACTTCGGCGTGATGATCGACGTCGGCCTCTTCGACCCGATCGTCCGGGCCATCCTGCGCTTCTGCAAGGCCGACCCGGTGCGGGTCGTCGTGGGGACGGCGGTGCTGGCCGCGATCGTCTCGCTGGACGGCGACGGCTCCACCACCTTCATGATCACCGTCTCGGCGATGTACCCGCTCTACAAGCGGCTCGGCATGAGCCTGGTCGTCATGACGGGCGTGGCGGCCACCGCCAACGGCGTCATGAACACCCTCCCCTGGGGCGGCCCCACGGCCCGCGCCGCGACCGCGCTCAAGCTGGACGCCGCCGACATCTTCGTCCCGATGATCCCCGCCCTCGCCGCCGGCCTGGTCTTCGTCGTCGCCCTCGCGTACGTCCTCGGCCGCCGTGAGCGCAGGCGCATCGGCTTCCTGACCCTGGACGAGGCCCTGGCCCCGGAGAGCGGGACCGTCCTCGTCACGGCGGGCGGCGGCGTGGACCTCGTGAAGCGGCCCGGGGCCGGCTCCGGCGCCGGGCCCCTGTCCGGCACCGCGTCCTCCTCCGGCGCCGGTTCCTCCTCCGGTACGGGTACGGGCGCGGGGGACGCCGCCGTCGACGGCCCCCACCCGGGCGAGGACGAGGGCTTCCAGGGCCTCGACCCGCACCGCGCGACGCTCCGCCCGCGGCTGTACTGGTTCAACGCCGGTCTCACGGTGGCCCTGCTCACCGCGATGATCCTCGAACTGCTGCCGATCCCCGTGCTGTTCCTGCTCGGCGCGGCCCTCGCTCTCACCGTCAACTACCCGCGGCCCGCCGACCAGAAGGCCCGGATCGCCGCCCACGCCGACAACGTCCTCAACGTCGCCGGCATGGTCTTCGCCGCCGCCGTCTTCACCGGCGTCCTGACCGGCACCGGCATGGTGAAGCACATGGCCGACTGGCTGGTCGGCGCCATTCCCGAGGGCATGGGACCGCACATGGCCCTGGTCACCGGTGTGCTGAGCCTGCCGCTGACGTACTTCATGTCGAACGACGGCTTCTACTTCGGCGTCCTGCCCGTCCTCGCCGAGGCCGGCGCGGCGCACGGCGTGTCCCCGCTGGAGATCGCCCGGGCCTCCCTGGTCGGCCAGGCCCTGCACATGTCGAGCCCGCTCGTGCCGGCGGTGTACGTATTGGTCGGCATGGCGAAGGTGGAGTTCGGCGACCACACCCGGTTCACGGTGAAGTGGGCGGCCCTGACCTCCCTGGTGGTCCTGGCGGCGGCCCTCCTCCTCGGCATCGTCTGACGCCGTGCGGTCCCCGCCGCGGCCCGGTCCACCGCCCTCCGCCGAGGCGGGGCCGGGCCGGCGGCGTCCGGCGTGGGCCGGACGGGGGACATGCGCGCCGCGCCGCGCATGTCGTCACCGGCCGCGCCCGGGACATGACGGATAGTCGGATTATCGGTTGAAATATCCGACACCATCCTCCCGGAGGAACCCGTATGTCCGTTCGCATCTCCCGGCCGCTGTCGGCCGCCGCGGCCGCCCTCACCCTCGGTGGCCTCGCCCTCGCCGGCGCCCCCGCCGCCCTCGCCGCCCCGGGTGACAACGGCGACGTCAAGATCCACCACGCCGGGCGCCCCGACGAGCCGCCCCGGACGCTGGAGACCGATCAGCGCAACGAGTCCAAGGTCTGCACCTTCTACATCTCCGCGCTGGGCTTCGACGGCCTCCAGCTCCTCAACTGGAACATCACGCCGCAGCCTCCGAAGGGCGGCACCGTCAAGACCGGTGTGGTCACCGTCGACCCGATGGGCAACGGCTTCACGCCGGACATCGAGCTCCCCGACGGCATGTACAAGGTCGAGTGGACCTGGGCCGGCCAGCTCGGCGCCAAGAAGAGCAAGGTCTTCCGGGTCGACTGCGGCGACATGACCAACCCGCCCGGCCACAACGGCGGGAACAACGGCGGCGGCCACCACAAGCCCCCGCACGGCCCGGTCGGCGCGGGCGGCGGCGGCAGCGCGGAGCTCGCCGCCGAGGACTCCAGCACCTTCGGCGTGGGCGCGGCCGTCGCCGCCGGCCTCGCGGGCACGGCCGGCCTGGTCCTGATCCGCCGTGCGCGCCGCCGCAACGATGGCGCGGCGTAGGTCACGCCTCACGCGCCGGCAACGGCGGCTCCTCCGGCTCACCAGGACCGTGACGTTGACGTTCGTCCTGGTGACCGGGGGCATCTGGTGGGCCGGTGACGACGAGCCGGCCGGCCCGGCCCTCGCCACCGGCCCGGCCGTGCCCGGCGGGGCCGCCGGGCCGGC
>NZ_JBEORS010000022.1:0-103944 GCF_040302405.1 Streptomyces sp. NPDC126503 | reverse complement strand
TGCTGCTCGTCACCAACAACGCGGCCGTGCCCGAGACGACCCCCCGTGCCCGCCCCGGGCGGCCCGGTGGCCCCGGGCGCGGCCGACGCGCGCCCGGCCGGCCCCGGGGAGCCGCGTCCCCTGGGGACGCCGGCGGCGGACGGCGCGCCGGCCGTCTCCCCCGGCACGGTGGCCATGTCCGTGTCCCCGCGCAGTCCCGAGTTCGGCGGGGAGGCGGCCGGGCGGCGCGAGGGCGACCGGCTCCGGTTCGTCGGGGCGGCGACCCGGCGCATCGCGCGCGGGCTCGACCTGGACGAGATCGTGCTCGGCCTGTGCCGGGCCACGGTGCCGACCTTCTCGGACGAGATCCTGGTGTATCTGCGCGACCCGCTGCCGGTGGGCGACGAGCGCCCGGTGGCCCCGTTCGTGCTGCGGCTGCGCCGTACCGACCGGCTCCGCTTAACGGACCTGGAGGGCGAGGAGCTCGTCCTCGTCCCCGACCCCGATCCGACGCCCGCGGCAGAGCTGTGCGAGGTGCCGAACGGCAGCGCCCTGGCCGAGGTGCTGCGCGGGGTGCGGCCGGTCTTCGGCGACTCCGACGCGGCCCGGGCCGCGCTCGCCGAACTGCTCGGCTCCGACCATCCGCTGCCCGCCGGGCCGCGGGCGGTGCTCGCGCCGCTGCGCGGACGGCGCCGGGTGATCGGCGCCGCCGTCTTCCTGCGCCGCCCCGAGCGTGCCGTCTTCGAGCCGAACGACCTGCTGGTCGCCGCGCAGTTGGCCACCCACACGGCGCTGGGCATCGACAAGGCGGTGCTGTACGGCCGGGAGGCGTACATCGCGGACGAGCTCCAGCGGACGATGCTGCCGGACTCGCTGCCCCAGCCGACCGGTGTGCGCCTCGCCTCGCGCTATCTGCCGGCCGCCGAGACGGCCCGGGTGGGCGGCGACTGGTACGACGCGATCCCGCTGCCCGGCAGCCGGGTGGCGCTGGTCGTCGGTGACGTCATGGGCCACTCCATGACCTCGGCGGCGATCATGGGCCAGCTGCGGACGACCGCGCAGACCCTGGCCGGCCTCGACCTGCCGCCGCAGGAAGTCCTGCACCACCTGGACGAACAGGCCCAGCGGCTCGGTGAGAACCGCATGGCGACCTGCATGTACGCGGTGTACGACCCGGTCTCGCACCGGATCACCGTCGCGAACGCGGGCCATCCGCCGCCGATACTGCTCCACCTCGGCGGGCGCGCGGAGGTGCTGCGGGTGCCGCCCGGCGCGCCGATCGGCGTCGGCGGGGTGGACTTCGAGGCGGTCGAGCTGGACGCCCCGGCCGGTGCCACGCTGCTCCTCTACACGGACGGCCTGGTGGAGTCCCGGCTGCGGGACGTGTGGACCGGCATCGAGCAGCTGCGGGAGCGGCTCGCGGCGACGGCGCAGCTGACCGGCCCGGACCACTCGCCGCCGCTGGAGGCGCTCTGCGACGACGTCCTGGACATGCTGGGCCCGGGCGACCGGGACGACGACATCGCGCTGCTCGCGGCCCGGTTCGACGGGATCGCGCCGAGCGACGTGGCGTACTGGTTCCTGGAGCCGGAGGACGCGGCCCCGGGCCGGGCGCGGCGGCTCGCCCGGCGGGCGCTCGCCCGCTGGGACCTGGAGGACCTCACGGACTCGGTGGAGCTGCTGATCAGCGAGGTCGTCACGAACGCGGTGCGGTACGCGGAGCGCCCCGTGACGCTGCGGCTGCTGCGGACGGACGTGCTGCGCTGCGAGGTCGGCGACGACTCGCCGCAGCTGCCCCGGCAGCGGCGGGCGCGGGAGACGGACGAGGGCGGGCGCGGTCTGTTCCTGGTGAACCGGCTGGCCCGGCGGTGGGGCGCGACACGGCTCTCGGGCGGCAAGGTGGTCTGGTTCGAGCTGGCGATCCCGCAGGGCTGAGCCGCCTGCCCGGAGGCGCCCCCGCGGACCGGCGCCCGCGCCCACCCCCGTACCGCACGCGGACGAGGACGGCCGGCCCCCTTCCCGGGGGCCGGCCGTCCTCGTGTCTCAGGTCTCGTGCCTCACTGCGGCAGCGGCGGCGTGTCGCTGGTCCGCTGGCCGCCTCGGCCGGGAGTCGCGCCGTCCGGCGGCTCGATCGACGGCGGCGGCGACGGCTCGTCGGTCGGCTTCCGCGTCGGGGACGTCGGGGGCTTCGGCGGCGTGGTGGACGGCGTCTGCGGGGTCCGCGGCGGGGTGGTGGCGGGCGTCGTCGTCGGCGGGGTCGACGGGGTCGCGGGTGTGGTGGGCGGCGGGGTGGTCGTGGGCGCCTCGGTCTCCGGGGCCTCGGTGGTGGGCTCGGTGGCCGGGTCGGTCGGCTCCCACGTGGGGTCGACCGGGACGAAGCTGTCGGTCTTCAGCTCGAAGCGGGCGTCGGAGCCGCCGTCGAGCGCGCGCGTGGTGTAGTCGCCCCAGATGCGGGCGGGGGTGCGGCCGCCGTTGGCGCGGCCCGGGTTGATGGTGTTGGTCAGGGTGACCTGGTCGCCCTTGGGGTCCTCGCCGAAGAGGCCGACGGCGGTGACCAGTTCGGGGGTGTAGCCGACGAACCAGGCGGACCGGTTGTTCTCGGAGGTGCCGGTCTTGCCGGCGGCCTGGTAGTCGCCGGCGGCGCGGGTGCCGGAGCCGTTCTGGACGACGCCCATCATGGCCTTGGTGGTGGTGTCGGCGGCCTCGCGGCTGATGACCTGGTCGCCGATCGGGTCGGCCGGCTCGACCGTGCGGTCCTTGTGCGCGGCGGCCTTCACCAGGGTGGGCGTGACGCGCTTGCCGTGGTTGTCGAGCGTGGCGTACACACCGGCCATGTCGAGGGTGGAGGCGCCCATGGTGCCGAGGGACATGGCGGGCGTCTCGCCGAAGTCCTGGCCGTCCTTCATGCCGAGGTCGAGGGCGGTCTTCTTCACCTTGTCGGTGCCGACGTCGACGATCATCTGCGCGTAGACGGAGTTGATCGACTTGTTGGTGGCCGTCTGCACGGTGACGGAGCCGTGGTCGCGGTCGTCCTCGTTCTCCGGCGCGAACGGGATGTCGCTGCCGACGACCTTGCGCTTGCTGGTGCCGTCGTAGACCGTGCCGAGGCCGATCTTCCGTCCGTCCTGGGTGACGGAGTGGTTGTCGACGGCGGAGGCGAGGACGATCGGCTTGAAGGTGGAGGCGGGCTGGTAGTCGCGCCGGGTGGCGTTGGACATCCAGTGCTCGGTGGCGCCGGCGCCGCCGTAGAGGGCGACGACCCCGCCGGTCCTGGGGTCGACGGAGGTGGCGCCGGCCTGGACGGTGGCGTGCTTGGGGTTGCCCTCGCGGTCGAGCTTGGCCTCCAGCTCCTCGTCGACGGCCTTGACGAGGTCCTTCTGCTTCTCCTCGTCGATGGTGAGGGTGATCGTCCAGCCGCCGGCCTTGATGTCCTCCTCGCTGACACCCCGGCGCACCAGCTCCTGGTTGGCGGCCTCGACGATGTAGCCGGTCTGGCCCTCCATGCCGGGGGCGGGACGCGGCTTCTGCGGGACCGGGAACTTCATGCCGGCCCGCTCGGACGGGGAGAGCCACTCCATCTCGACCATGTTGTCGAGGACGTAGTTCCAGCGCTCCTCGACCAGCTTGCGGCCGGTGGGGCTGGCGGAGGTCCAGTCGTACTGGTTGGGGGCCTGGAGCAGCGAGGCGAGGTAGGCGCCCTGCGCGGTGGTGAGCTTGTCGGCGTCGACGCCGTAGTAGGCGCGGGCGGCGGCCTGGACGCCGTAGGCGGAGCGGCCGTAGTAGCTGGTGTTCATGTAGCCGGCGAGAATGTCGTTCTTGGCCGTCTGCTGGTCCACCTTGAGGGCGATGACCATTTCCTTGAGCTTGCGGGTCGCCGTCTGGTCCTGGCTCAGGTAGAAGTTCTTGACGTACTGCTGGGTGATGGTCGAGCCGCCCTGCTTGCCCTTGCCGGTGACGGTGCTCCAGGCGGCGCGGACGGTGCCCTTGATGTCGACGCCGTTGTCCTTGTAGAAGCTCTTGTTCTCGGCGGCGACGAAGGCCTGCTGGACCTGGCGGGGGATCTTCTCCAGGCCGACTATCTCCCGGTTGATCCTGCCGGTGCGGGCGAGGATCTTGCCGTTGGAGTACTTGTAGATGTTGCTCTGCATGGTGGCCTCGGCGTTGGCCGTGGGCACGGGGACCATGAGGTAGACGACGTACAGGGCGCCCATGGCGATCAGGCAGCACACGAAGAAGGTGCCCAGGAGCTTCTTCCAGGTGAAGAGGCGGCGTATGCCGCTCTTCTTCGCCTTGCTCTTGTCCGGTCGGCCCATGGGTTGCGTCGCTCCGCTCGTCGTGGTCTCGGCGTTCCGGCCCGGGTGTCCGCGCCGGATCAGCTCAGAAAGCTAACACCGGCGAGGCGGACAAAGGGCAGCCGATCCCGTCTTTTCGGGACGTGAGAATCAGCACCCGCCCCCGGGGGAACCGACGTGCGAACGCTCCGGATGGTTGCCTGAGGTGGGCATTCCGCTTATGACCGGGCCGGCGGACGGCACACCTCCGGACCGGCGGGTCGCCTATACACCCCGCGTATACACACCGTGTACAGTGATGCCCATGTCCATCGGTCACACCCTTCTCGGGCTCCTGGAATCCGGACCGCGCCACGGCTACGACCTCAAGCGCGCCTTCGACGAGCGATTCGGCCACGACCGCCCGCTCCACTACGGCCAGGTCTACTCGACCATGTCCCGTCTCCTGAAGAACGGCCTGGTGGTGGTCGAGGGCATCGAGCCCGGCGACGGGCCCGAGCGCAAGCGGTACGCGATCACGGAGGCCGGCATCACCGACGTCGGACAGTGGCTCGCCACGCCCGAGAAGCCGGAGCCGTACCTCCAGTCCACGCTCTACACCAAGGTCGTCCTCGCCCTGCTCACCGGGCGCGGCGCCGCCGACATCCTCGACGCCCAGCGCTCCGAGCACCTGCGCCTGATGCGCGAGCTCACCCGGCGCAAGAGGGACGGCGACCTCGCCGACCAGCTCATCTGCGACCACGCCCTCTTCCACCTGGAAGCCGACCTGCGCTGGCTCGAACTGACCGCCGCCCGCCTGGACCGGCTCGCCGAGGAGGTCCGCCGATGACGACCGCGCCCCTGCTGCGCGCCACCGGCCTGACCAAGGCCTACGGCGCCACCCCCGCCCTCTCCGGGGCCGACTTCGCGCTCCGGGCCGGCGAGGTCGTCGCCGTCATGGGTCCCTCCGGCTCGGGGAAGTCGACGCTCCTGCACTGCCTGGCCGGGATCGTCCGCCCCGACTCCGGCACCCTCACCTACGACGGCCGCGAGCTCACGGCCCTCTCCGACGCGCACCGCAGCGCCCTGCGCCGTACCGACTTCGGTTTCGTGTTCCAGTTCGGCCAGCTCGTCCCCGAGCTGACCTGCGTCGAGAACGTGGCCCTGCCGCTGCGCCTGGGCGGCGAACGGCGGAAGGCGGCCGAGGCCCGGGCCGCCGAGTGGCTGGCCCGCCTGGAGGTCGACGACACGGCGGGCAAGCGGCCCGGCGAGATATCCGGCGGCCAGGGCCAGCGGGTCGCCGTCGCGCGTGCCCTCGTCACCGCCCCGCGCGTGATCTTCGCCGACGAGCCCACCGGGGCGCTCGACTCCCTCAACGGCGAGCGGGTGATGCAGCTGCTCACCGACGCCTCCCGGGACACCGGCGCCGCCGTCGTCCTCGTCACCCACGAGGCCCGCGTCGCCGCCTATTCCGATCGCGAGATCGTGGTGCGCGACGGTTCGGTGCGGGACGCGGAGTGGGCGGCATGAGCCTGTCCGCCCGGGCCCGCGACCTCGCCCTCGGCGCCCGCTTCGCCTTCACCGGCGGCCGCTCCGGCCTGCTGCGCACCGTGCTGACCGCGACCGGCGTCGGCTTCGGCGTGGCGCTGCTGCTGCTCGCCGCCTCCTTCCCGAACATGCTGTTCCAGCGGGAGGTACGGGAGTCGGTCCGCGCCGTCGACGGCAGCGCGCAGGTGACCTCCCCGCGCCCCGACTCCTTTCTCCACCTCGACCGGCCCACGGTCTACCGGGGGGAGGCCGTCAGCGGCCTGCTGCTGCGCCCCGAGGGCGACGCCCCTCCGGTCCCCCCGGGCGCGACGCGGTTCCCCGCGCGCGGCGAGATGCTGGTCTCCCCCGCGCTGCGCGACCTGCTCGACTCCCCCGAGGGCGCCCTCCTCAAGGAACGCCTGCCCTACGAGGCCGTCGGGACGATCGGCCCCGCCGGGCTCATCGGCCCGGCCGAGCTGCGGTACGTCGCCCACGCCGGCTTCCTGACCACCGAGAACCTCGACGGGCGCGGCGTCCGCTTCGGCTGGTCGGTGCCCGAGGAGCCGATGAACGCCTTCCTCGTGCTGCTCGTCCTCGTGGCCTGTGTCGTCCTGCTGCTGCCGGTGCTCGTCTTCATCGCGACCGCCGTCCGCTTCGGCGGCGAGCAGCGCGACCGGCGGCTCGCCGCGCTGCGGCTGGTCGGCGCGGACGCCGCCATGACCCGGCGGATCGCTGCGGGCGAGGCGCTCGCCGGCGCGCTGCTCGGCCTGGCCGTGGGCGGCGGCCTCTTCGCCCTCGCCCGGCAGTTCGCGGGCACCTTCACCATCTGGGACGTCAACGCGTACCCGTCCGACGTCGTGCCGATGCCGGTGCTCGCCGCGCTCGTCCTCGTCACCGTCCCCGTCGCCTCCGTCGTGGTCGCCCTCTTCGCCCTGCGCGGGGTGGCGATCGAACCGCTCGGCGTGGTCCGGACGGCCGCGCCGCGCCGCCGCCGGCTGTGGTGGCGGCTGCTGCTGGTGACGGCCGGCGCGGCCCTGCTGCTGCCGCTGGTCGGCGAGGTGCGGGTGACGGGGACGAGCGTCGACACGGTGGCGATCGCGGCCGGCATCGTGCTCTGTCTGATCGGACTCGTCACCCTGCTGCCCTGGCTGGTCGAGGCCTGTGTGAAGCGGCTGAACGGCGGCCCGGTGGCCTGGCAGCTCGCGGTCCGCCGGCTCCAGCTGAGCAGCGGGACGGCCGCCCGGGCCGTCAGCGGCATCGTCGTCGCGGCGACCGGGGCGATCGCCCTGCAGATGCTGTTCCAGTCGATGGAGAACGACTTCACGCAGTTCACGGGCCAGGACACCTCCCGGGCCCAGGTGGCCGTCGGCACGCACGCCAGGACCGCCGAGGAGGCCCGCCGGGTGATCGAGCGCCTGGAGCGGACCCCGGGCGTCAGCGCGGTGATCGGCACCGTCGAGTCGCACGTGTGGCGGCCGGGCCCGCTCAAGGGCGGCGAGGAGTTCGCTCCCAGCGCCTCGGTCAGGGTCGGCGACTGCGCCTCCCTCAAGGAGTACGCCACCCTGCCCTCCTGCGCGGACGGCGACGTCTTCGTCTTCCTCGCGCACGGGGCCCAGGGCAACCCGGAGGACGCCTGGGTGACGCGGACCGCCCGGCCGGGCGCGACGGTCGTCCTGCGCGACCCGTACCCGCACCCGGACGCGCCGCGCCGTGCCGACGGCGGCCCGCTGCCGCAGTGGCGCATCCCCGCCACCGCCCGGGTGGTGGACGCGCGGCCCGACCCGACGGGCATGTACCGGTTCGGCGTCCTCGCGACGCCGTCGGCGATCGACGGCACCCTGCTCGACGAGCCCGACGCCCAGGCCATGGTCCGGCTCGACCCGACCGTGCCCGACGCGGCCGAGTACGTACGGAACGCGGCGGCGGCGATCGACCCCACGTCCTGGGTGCGCACGCTCCAGGACGTCCAGCGGGACGCGGCCTTCTCCAGCGTCCGGACCGGCATCCTGGTCGGCTCCACCCTGACGATGCTGCTGGTGGCGGCCTCGCTCCTGGTGGCCACCCTGGAGCAGCTGAGGGACCGCAAGCGGCTGCTCTCCTCGCTGGTCGCCTTCGGCACCCGGCGCTCCACCCTGAGCTGGTCGGTGCTGTGGCAGACGGCGGTGCCGATCCTCCTCGGCCTCGCCCTGGCGGCGGCGGGCGGCCTCGCCCTCGGTGTGGTGCTCCTGCGGATGACGGGCCAGCGGGTCCAGGACTGGTCGGTGTTCCTGCCGGTCATGGGCGTCGGGGCCGGGCTGATCGCGGTGGTGACGCTGGTGAGCCTGCCGGTCCTGTGGAGGCTGATGCGCGCGGACGGGCTGCGCACGGAGTAGCCGGTTCGGCGGCGGACGCGGCGGGCGCCGGTTCCTGGCACCGGGGGGTGTCAGGAACCGGCGCCCAGCACCCGTACCGGAAGGTCCTTCATCGCGTCGCGCAGCGCCCCGGCCAGCTCCTCGAACTCGGCGTGCCGGGCGGCGCCGGTCCGCATGGCCAGGGCGACCCGGCGCGAGGGGGCGGGGTCGGTGAAGAGACCGGTGCACAGGGCGGTGTTGCGGGCGGTCTCGACGGTGACCGCGGTGCGCGGCAGCAGGGTCACACCGAGGCCGCCGGCGACGAGCTGCACCAGGGTCGACAGGCCCGCCGCGGTGGTGGTGACCTCGGCACCGTCGGTGCGGCCGGCCTCCCGGCAGATGTCCAGGGCCTGGTCGCGCAGGCAGTGCCCCTCGTCCAGGAGCAGCAGCCGCAGCTCCTTGAGGGCGTCGCGGCGGATGTCGTCCCGGCCGGCCAGCGGATGCCCCTGGGGAGTGACCAGCACGAAGTCCTCGTCGAACAGGGGCAGCTCGGTGACGCCGGGCACCCCGAGCGGCACGGCCAGCAGCAGCAGGTCGAGGCGGCCGGCGGCGAGCCCCTCCAGGAGCGAGGAGGTCTGCTCCTCGTGGACCTGGAGGTCGAGTTCGGGGTAGCGGCGGTGGACCAGGCGCAGCACGGTCGGCAGCAGATAGGGCGCCACGGTGGGGATCACCCCGAGCCGCAGGACGCCGGTGAAGGGAGCGCGCGCCGCCTCCGCCTCCTCCACCAGCTCGGCCACGGCGTCCAGGACGGTCCGCGCGCGGCCCGCCAGCCGCTCCCCCGCGGGCGAGAGCAGTACCTTCCGCGTCGTACGCTCGAGGAGCTGGACACCGAGTGCCTCTTCGAGAGCCGACACCGCGCCCGAGAGCGCCGGCTGACTCATGCCGATCGCCGCGGCCGCGTCGCGGAAATGCAGGTGCTCCGCCACCGCCACGAACGCCCGGAGCTGCGAAAGGCTCGGAAGTTTGGCGCGATGTGGACTGTACGGGGGGCTGTACGGGGATCCCACTGATAACCACCTTCGATCAACACGACCCACTCTAGCTATTTCACTGATCAATGCACCCCGTGCCATGCTGTGATCCGTCCAACCCCTCACGGAAGCCCCCAAAAGGGACCCTTCCACTCTGCAAGGAGAGCGCGTGCTCACTGTCGGTGACCAGTTCCCCACCTACGACCTGACCGCCTGCGTGTCGCTGGAGAGCGGCAAGGAGTTCGAGCAGATCGACCACAAGTCCTACGAGGGCAAGTGGCGCGTGGTGTTCTTCTGGCCGAAGGACTTCACCTTCGTGTGCCCGACCGAGATCGCCGCGTTCGGCAAGCTGAACGACGAGTTCGCCGACCGCGACGCCCAGATCCTCGGCGTCTCCGGTGACTCGGAGTTCGTCCACCACGCCTGGCGCAAGGACCACGACGACCTGCGCGACCTGCCCTTCCCGATGCTCGCCGACTCGAAGCACGAGCTGATGCGGGACTGCGGCGTCGAGGGCGAGGACGGCTTCGCGCAGCGTGCCGTCTTCATCGTGGACCCGAACAACGAGATCCAGTTCACCATGGTGACCGCCGGCTCCGTCGGCCGTAACCCCAAGGAGGTCCTGCGGGTCCTGGACGCCCTGCAGACCGACGAGCTGTGCCCGTGCAACTGGACCAAGGGCGAGACCACCCTCGACCCGGTCAAGCTCCTGGCCGGTGAGTGAGCATGGCCCTCGATGAGCTGAAGGCCGCCGTCCCGGACTTCGCCAAGGACCTGAAGCTGAACCTCGGTTCGGTCATCGGCAACAGCGAGCTTCCGCAGCAGCAGCTGTGGGGCACGGTGCTGGCCTGCGCCATCGCCTCCCGCTCGCCGAAGGTCCTCACGGAGCTGGAGCCGGAGGCCCGGGCGAACCTGAAGCCGGAGGCGTACGAGGCCGCCAAGGCCGCCGCCGCCATCATGGCGATGAACAACGTCTTCTACCGGACCCGGCACCTGCTGTCGGACCCCGAGTACGGGACGATGCGCGCCGGTCTGCGGATGAACGTCATCGGCAAGCCCGGCGTCGAGAAGGTCGACTTCGAGCTGTGGTCGCTGGCCGTGTCCGCGATCAACGGCTGCGGCCAGTGCCTGGACTCGCACGAGCAGGTCCTGCGCCAGGCCGGTGTCGACCGCGAGACGATCCAGGAGGCCGTGAAGATCGCCTCGGTCATCCAGGCCGTCGGCGTCACGCTGGACGCGGAGGCGGTTCTCGCCGAGTAGTCGGCGTCCGTACGGAGAAGGGCCCCGGGGCAGCAGCCCCGGGGCCCTTCTCCGCGTGCGTCACTTCTTGAGGGCGGCGAGGAGGGCGAGGGCGTCCTGGGTCAGGGGGACCTCGATCCCGGAGAGGTCGGTGTCCGGAACCTCCACCGTTCCGTCCGCGTCGGCGGAGTACTGACGGGAGACGTCGATGTCGACCTCGGCCTGGCCGTCGAGGATCCTCAGGAGGCCGCCCTCCTCCCCCCGGTCGTCGAAGAAGGCCCGCTCCCCGAGGCCGTCGATCGTACGGATCGAGCCCTGGTCCAGCGCCCGTGCGTCGAACTCCGGCCCCGGGTCGGTCACCTTGTGCAGGGTGTACGTGATCGAGACCTCCGGCCCGCTCTCGGCCGGCCCGAAGGTGACCGTGCAATGGGCCACGTGGAGCGCGGGCTCGCTCAGGACGGGGCTCCCGGCGGATTGGCTGCGCTTGCCCAGGGCGCCCGCGAGCGCCGGGAGCTCGGCCACCGCGCAGGGGTCCTCGACCGGCTTGTAACCCCCCAGGTCCGGACCGGCGTCCTCGCGCTGTTCGTACGCGTAGAGCCCCGCGCCCCACACCAGCGAGGCCGCGAGCGCGCCGCCGAGCGCCCACGGCCAGGGGCGGCGGCGGCCGGCGGGCCGGGTGGGCGCGGGGGGCTCGGCGAGTGGTGCGGGGCCTTCGAAGCCGGAGCCGCCGTCGAGTTCGGGTTCGGAGATCACGCGTCACCCCGGGGCGGGGTCTCGCCCGGCGGCGTCTCGCCGGGGGGCGGCCCCGGGGCGGCCGGCGGCGCGGGGGCAGGAGCGGAAGCGGGAGCCGGGGTGGGTGCCACTTCGAAGGCGGTCGCGCCGCGCGGCTCGGGCGCGGCGCGCAGGGCCTGTTCGGTGCTCCACGCGCGGAGGTAACCGACCACGGTGTTGGCGACGGCGACCAGCGGGACGGCGACGACGGCGCCGCCGATGCCGGCCGTGAGGCCGCCGGCGGCGACGGCGAGCACCACCGCGAGCGGGTGGACCCGGACGGCCCGGCCGAGGATGAAGGGCTGGAGCACGTGCCCCTCGATCTGCTGCACGGCGAGGACGACGACGAGCACCATCAGGGCGGTGAAGACACCGTTGGTGACGAGGGCGACGACACAGGCGAGGGCGCCCGAGACGACGGCTCCGACCAGCGGGACGAAGGCGAAGAGGAAGATGAAGACGGCGAGCGGCACCGCCATCGGCACCTCGAGGAAGTAGAGGCCGAGGCCGATGAAGACGGCGTCGATGAGGGCGACGATGACCGTGCCGCGCACATAGGCGGTGAGGGTGCGCCAGGCGCGCGGGCCGGCGCCCGCGACGCCGGGACGGGCCTGGGCGGGGACGAGCCCCAGCACCCACTGCCACACCTTCTTCCCGTCGTAGAGCAGGAAGAGGGTGGAGAACATGGCGAGCAGGATGCCGGTCATCGCCTCGACGATCACGGTGACGCCCTGGAGGCCGGCGGAGGTGATCTGTTCGGCGTTGGCGCCGATGGTGTCGCTGAGGTTCTTGGCGATGTCGTTGATCTGCCGCTCGGTCACGTGGAACGGGCTGTCGAGGAGCCAGCGCTTGAGCTCCTCGATGCCGTCCCTGACCCGGTCGGTCAGGTTGTCGATGTTGTCCATCACCTGCCAGACCACGAACCAGCCGACCAGGCCCATCACGACGAAGCCGGAGACGGCGGTGACGGCGGTGGCCAGGCCGCGCGGCAGGCCGCGGCGGCGCAGCATGGCCACGGTCGGCTGGAGCAGGGCGGTGACGAGGAGGGCGGCGACGAAGGCGAGGACGACGAGCTGGACGGAACTGATGACCTTCATCAGGACCCAGACGGTGCCCGCGAGGACGAGGAGCCGCCAGCCCGCTTCGGCCGCGACCCGCATGCCCCACGGGATCGCGTCGACCGGCTCGGGCCGGGCGGCGACGGCCGGGGCGTAGTCGGGGGGCGGGGGCACGGTGAGCGTCTGCCCGCCGGAGGACTCGCCGACGGGCTCCTTCTCCTCGCGCCCGGGGCGCGCCGCCGGCTCCCGGGCGGCGGGGGCGTTCCCGCTCCCGTACGGCGGGCCGACCGGGTCCTCCCGCTCGGCCTCGGCCCTGCGCTCGTCCAGGCGCGCGCCCATCCGGCTCAGGCCTTCGCCCAGCCGTCCGAGCCACCGTGGCACTCTCGACATCTCGTTCCTCTTCCCCCGCCCGCTGTTCACCGCGAACCTACACGCACGAGCCCCTCACCGTAGGACGGCGAGGGGCTCGACGGGGTTGATCACGGCATCTAGTACCAGCGGTTGGCCTGCCAGAAGGACCAGGCGCCGCAGGGGCTGCCGTAGCGGCCGTCCATGTAGCTGAGGCCCCACTTGATCTGGGTGGCGGGGTTGGTCTGCCAGTCCGCGCCGGCCGAGGACATCTTGTGGCCGGGGAGGGCCTGGACGAGGCCGTAGGCGCCGGAAGAGGGGTTGGTCGCGCGGTAGTTCCAGCCGGACTCGTGGTCCACGATGTTGCTGAAGCACTGGAACTGCGAGGCCGGGATGATCTGGCGGGCGATCGCCTTCACCTCGGCGATGGTGTACGAGCCCTGGGCGGGCGCGGAGAAGCTCGACACGTCGCGGGTGGCGTCGCGGCTGGCGCGCTCCTCGGCCTCCCGCTTCTCGCGCTCGGCGCGTTCGGCGCGCTCCTCGGCCTCCTTGCGCTCCTGCTCGGCCTGGTCGGCCGCCTTCTTCTTCGCCTCGGCGTCCTTCGCCGCCTGGAGGCGGGCGGCCTCTTCGGCGGACTTGCGGGCGGAGGCGTCGGCGGCGGCGGCCTGGACGTCGGCCTGCTCCGTGAGGGAGGAGACCTGTACCTGGGCCTGCTCGCCGGCGGGGATGTCCGCGAGGAGGGTGGTGTCGGCCGCGGTGGCCTCGAAGTTGTCGCCCGAGGGCTGGGCGGCGTTGCCCGAGGCAACGCCGACGACGGCGCCGACGGTGGTGACCGCGGTGGCCGAGGCCACTGCGAATCCCCGGACCGAGATCCGGCTCACACGGTTTCCTTCCAGCATCGCCCGCACAGGTGACCACGCGGGCGAAATCGTGCCCCTGGCGCTGGTCTTCGACGTAACGGGTCACTGAAGACACGGGCCCGTGGTGCTGTGGGCGGCATACGGCGGACGGTTGTTGAGTTGTGTGCTGCTGCGTCCCTGAGGATGCACGTGTGCCGTATGCGGGGCCTGACGGAAGCAAGACTCTGCCGGACGGCGACGCCGCAAGGCAATTCCGTGTTGCGTGTGAAAGCTCACACCCGTGTGGCCGCAGGTGATTTGAAGGATGTGGAGGACAGCGGGGCGCCGCCCGGCTAAGCTCCTGCGCTTTGCCGGGCGGCGCCCTCGGTGAGGTGCGTTCGGGTCAGATCTGCACGTCCTCCAGCATTTCGGTCACCAGGGCGGCGATCTGGGAGCGCTCGGACCGGGTGAGGGTGACGTGCGCGAACAGCGGATGCCCCTTCAGTTTCTCGACCACGGCGACGACTCCGTCGTACCGGCCGACCCGCAGGTTGTCGCGCTGGGCCACGTCATGGGTCAGCACCACCCGGGAATTCGCCCCGATCCGGGACAGAACGGTCAGCAGGACGTTCCGTTCCAGGGACTGGGCCTCGTCCACGATGACGAAGGCGTCGTGGAGCGAGCGGCCCCGGATGTGGGTGAGGGGCAGGACCTCCAGCATCCCGCGGCCGAGGACCTCCTCGATGACCTCGCGCCCGGCGACCGCGGACAGGGTGTCGAAGACCGCCTGCGCCCAGGGGCTCATCTTCTCGGACTCGCTGCCGGGCAGGTAGCCGAGGTCCTGGCCGCCGACCGCGTACAGCGGACGGAAGACCATCACCTTCTGGTGCTGACGGCGCTCCAGGACCGCCTCCAGGCCCGCGCAGAGCGCGAGCGCCGATTTGCCCGTGCCGGCCCGTCCTCCCATCGAGATGATGCCGACGTCCGGGTCGAGGAGCAGATCGAGCGCGATGCGCTGCTCGGCGCTGCGGCCCCGGATGCCGAAGGCCTCCCGGTCGCCGCGGACCAGCCGTACGTTCCCGTCGGGCGTGACCCGGCCGAGGGCCTTGCCGCGCTCGGACTGGAGCACGAGACCGGTGTGCACCGGGAGCTCGGCGGCCTCCGGCACGTACAGCCGCTCCTGGTCGTACAGCAGGTCGATCTGCTCGGCCGACAGCGCGAGCTCGGACATCCCGGTCCAGCCGTTGGCGTCCGTGACGGCCAGTTCGGCCCGGTACTCCTCGGCGAGGAGGCCGACCGAGGAGGCCTTGATGCGCAGCGGCAGGTCCTTGGAGACGACGGTGACGTCGAACCCCTCGGCCTGGAGGTTGCGCGCGACCGCCAGGATGCGGGAGTCGTTGTCCCCGAGCCGGTAGCCGGCGGGCAGGACACCGGGGTCGGAGTGGTTGAGTTCGACACGCAGGGTGCCGCCCAGGTCCCCGATGGGGAGGGGGGCGTCGAGGCGTCCGTACCGCACCCGGAAGTCGTCGAGCAGGCGCAGGGCCTGCCGGGCGAAGTAGCCGAGCTCGGGGTGGTGCCTCTTGGCCTCAAGCTCCGTCACCACGACGATCGGGAGCACGACCTCGTGCTCGTCGAAGCGGGTCACGGCCTTGGGGTCGGCCAGCAGGACGCTGGTGTCGAGAACATAGGTGCGCCGGTCTGCAAGGCGGCGTTTCGTGCTGGTCACCACGGAAGGACAGACCCCCTCTGACGACCCGTTTGAGGTCGGAGTGCGACGGAACCGGTGTCGCTGCGGAATGGGACCGGGTTCAGGCCGCGATGCGCGGGCCGGGCACCGGCCCTCCGCTTCTTCCGTACGTGTCCCGCACGGTCGTCCTGGTGCAAGGGGCCTCCCGGGTGGCGGTCTCCGTGCCGCTCACTTCACCCGGGTTATGCCCTTGAACGGACGCCGCCATGCCGACGCGCCCGGCGGCGTGTTCATGAACGTGCGGTGACCGGTTCCGGTCGCGGGGGTGGGGCCGCGCAGGCCCGGGCCGCGGGCCCGGGGACGTGGGGGGCGGGCAGCGGGGGGCCGGGGCGCGGGCGGGGAGGGGTGCCGGGGCTCAGGTGCCGTAACGGCGGTGCCGGGCGGCGTAGTCGCGCAGCGCCCGCAGGAAGTCGACCTTGCGGAAGGCCGGCCAGTGGACCTCGCAGAAGTAGTACTCGGAGTGGGCGCTCTGCCACAGCATGAAGCCGGACAGGCGCTGCTCGCCGCTGGTGCGGATGACCAGGTCCGGGTCGGGCTGGCCGCGCGTGTAGAGGTGCTCGGAGATGTGCTCGACGTCGACGATCTCGGCCAGCTCCTCGAAGCTGGTGCCCCGGTCGGCGTGCTCCAGGAGCAGCGAACGGACCGCGTCGGCGATCTCCTGGCGGCCGCCGTAGCCCACGGCCACGTTCACCAGTATCCCGGTGTTGTCGCGGGTGGCCTCCTGCGCCTCCTTCAGCACGGACTGGGTCCGTGCGGGCAGCAGGTCGAGCGTGCCCACGTGGTGCACCCGCCACCGGCCGTCGGCGGCGAGCGAGCGCACCGCGTCCTCGATGATGGCGAGCAGGGGGACGAGCTGCTCCTCGGGCCGGTTCAGGTTGTCCGTGGAGAGCATCCAGAGCGTGACGACCTCGACGTCCGTCTCGGCGCACCAGCCGAGCAGCTCCTGGATCTTGTCGGCGCCGGCCTTGTGTCCCTGCTCGGGCGTGCCGCCGGAGGCCTTGGCCCAGCGCCGGTTCCCGTCCAGGATGACCCCGATGTGCTTGGGCACCTGGGCATGGTCGAGTCGGCCTTCCACCCGGCGTGCGTAGAGCCCGTACACCAGGTCGCGCAGGTTCACTGTTCTTTACCCCTCCATGGGCGGCGGTCCGCAAGCGGCCACACTACTGCGCACGGGCGACGGGCTCCCAGCCCGGGACGGTCACAAGTCCGTGATAAGCAGAGATACGTGACTGATTCCCCCCTCTACCGCGCCTCCGCGGACCGCTACGACACGATGGAGTACCGCCGCACGGGCCGCAGCGGTCTCAAGCTCCCGGCGATCTCGCTCGGCCTGTGGCACAACTTCGGCGACGACCGCACGCTCGACTCGCAGCGGGCGATCCTGCGCCGCGCCTTCGACCTCGGGGTCACCCATTTCGACCTGGCGAACAACTACGGGCCGCCGCCCGGCTCCGCCGAGCTGAACTTCGGCAAGATCTTCGCCCAGGACTTCGCGCCCTACCGGGACGAGCTGATCGTCTCGACGAAGGCCGGCTATCTGATGCACCCGGGGCCGTACGGCGAGTGGGGTTCCCGCAAGTACCTGATGTCCTCGCTCGACGCCTCGCTGAGGCGCATGGGCCTCGACCACGTCGACATCTTCTACTCGCACCGCTTCGACCCGCACACTCCGCTGGAGGAGACGATGGGGGCCCTGGCCTCCGCCGTGCAGCAGGGCAAGGCGCTGTACGTGGGCGTCTCGTCGTACAACAGCGAGCAGACCACCGAGGCGGCGCGGATCCTGAAGGAGATGGGCGTCCCGGCCCTCATCCACCAGCCGTCGTACTCGATGATCAACCGCTGGACGGAGGAGGACGGCCTGCTCGACACCCTGGAAGCGGCCGGGATGGGCTGCATCGCCTTCGTGCCGCTGGCGCAGGGCCTGCTGACCGACAAGTACCTGAAGGGGATCCCGGAGGGCTCGCGGGCCACCCAGGGCAAGTCGCTCGACCCGAACCTGCTCTCCGACGAGGTGCTGCGGCGGCTGCGCGGCCTCGCGGACATCGCCGAGCGGCGCGGGCAGTCCCTGGCGCAGCTGGCCCTGTCGTGGGTGCTGCGGGACGAGCGGATGACGTCGGCGCTGATCGGCGCGTCCAGCGTCGCCCAGCTGGAGGAGAACGTGGCGGCCCTGGCCGGTGCCCCGCTCACCGCCGAGGAGCTCGAGGAGATCGACTCGTTCGCTATCGACACCGAGGGCACGAACATCTGGGCCGGGCGGGGCTGAGGCGCCCGCGGGCCGTGACGTGCGGGGGCTCGGGGAAGCCGGGAACAGAAAACGGGCCGGTCCGTGGGGGGGATACGGACCGGCCCGAGGGGGGGTTTCCACCATAACCCTTCATTAGTCGTGCTGCGCGCAACGCGCGCCGAAGGAGTGGCCACCGATTCCCCCGATCCCAGGCGGGACAAGGGTCCCGGGCCCCGGTGGCGGGTTTGCGCCCCGGCGTGGCGGCGGGGTTCCGTCCCTCCCACGGGGGACCGTCCCGGACCGTAGCCGCGTTGACGCGCCGCGTGGTCCGGGGCGGCTCCTGGCAGGTCAGGCGGCCTGCGCCGCCTTGCGGGCGACGATCTCGGCCATGAAGCGGTCGCCCCACTCCCCCAGCGGCAGGAGCGCCGTGTTCAGCGCCTCGCCGAGTTCCGTCAGGGAGTACTCCACCCGGGGCGGCACCTCGCGGTAGATCTCCCGGTGCACGATGCCGTCCGCCTCCAGCTCGCGCAGCTGCTGGATCAGCATCTTCTCGCTCACCCCCGCGACCAGGCGGCGCAGCTCCCCGAAGCGGACCGGGGCGTGGGCGTGCAGCGCCCACAGGATGAGGGGCTTCCACTTGCCGCCGACCACGTCGACGGCCGCGTCGAGGCCGCAGCCGTACATGCTCTTTCCCTTGGCCATCGCCAACTCCCCTACTCCCAGCCGCTCGGTCCCGGTGCCTGACAACGGTACGTCCGAAGGGGTGCCGCGAGTTCCGCCTTCCGCCAGGAGCGGACCCTTCAGGGCACGGCGGTGAACGCCCCGAGGAGCAGGCCGAGAAGACCGCCCACGAGCATGAAGGGGCCGAAGGGGATCGCCGAGGAGCGGCCGGCCCGGCGCAGCAGGACGAGCCCGCCGCCGTACACCGCGCCCAGCAGGAAGCCCAGGAAGGCGCCCGCGAAGAGGACGTCCCAGCCGTACCAGCCGAGTGCCGCGCCCAGGGGCACCGACAGCTTCACGTCACCGAAGCCGAGCCCCCGCGGGCTGAGCAGGTGGAGCACCAGATAGGCGCCGCCGAGGCCGAGGCCGCCGAGCAGCGCGTGCGTCCAGGAGCCGGAGTCGTACGGCAGGAGTTCGGCAACTCCCAGGAGCGGCGGCACGCCGGCCGCCAGCGGCAGGGTCAGTTGGTCCGGCAGCCGGTGCACGCGCGCGTCGACCGAGGCGAGGAGGACGGCGAACGGCGCGGCGAGCAGCCAGACCCCGAGTTCGGGGCGCGGTCCGCCGGTGGCCGCGGCGAGCGCGGCGCAGACGAGGGCGGTCACCAGGGGCGCGGCGAGGGGCACCCGGGTGGTCGCGCAGGCCGCCCGCCCCGGGCCGCCGAGCCAGCCGCGCGCCGGACCGGTGAGGACGTGTCCGGCGGGGCAGCTGTTCCGCCAGGGGTCACCGGCCGGGACGGCGAGCCGGTACGCGGCACGGGGGACGAGCGACCCGGCGACGGCGCCCCACAGGGCGGCGAGGGCGATCAGCGTGGCGTACACCCGCCAGACCCTAGGGGGTCTGTGCCGGGGCGGGGGCCCGAACGTCCGGGCCGGGCGCGGCGGTTCGGGTGTTAGCGTCATGCCGTGGTGGAGCACCGGGACGAGACCAGGGCGGCCTACGACGGGGTCGTCGAGCTGTACGCGTCGCTGTTCGCGGACGGGCTGGAGACGCAGCCGTTCGCGCGGTCCATGATCGGCACCTTCGCCGAGCTGGTGCGCGGTACGGGGAACCTGCGGGTGGCCGACGTGGGCTGCGGGCCGGGGCACGTGACGGCCCTGCTGCGCGAGCTGGGTCTCGACGCCTGCGGCTTCGACCTCTCCCCCGGCATGGTGGACCACGCGCGGCGGACGTACCCGGGGCCGAGGTTCGACGTGGCGCCGATGGAGGAGCTGCCGGTGGCGGACGGCGCGCTCGGCGGCGTCCTCGCCCACTACTCGATGATCCACACGCCGCCCGCCGAGCTGCCCGCGCTGCTCGCCGAGCAGGTGCGGGTCCTGGCGCCGGGCGGTCTGCTCATGGCCTCGTTCTTCGGGACGGAGGGACCGGAGCCGGTCCGCTTCGACCACAAGGTGACGCCCGCCTACAGCTGGCCGGTGGACCGTTTCGCCGGCCTGCTGGCCGGAGCGGGACTCGTCCCCTTCGCCCGTCTGCTCCACGACCCGGCCTCCGAGCGGGGCTTCCTCGACACACACGTACTGGCCCGCCGCCCCTAGGAGAGGGCGTCGGACCGTCGGACACGGGAGGGGCGGGTCATGGGGTGGTGGCGTCCGGCGTGGCGGGACGGTGCCGGGGTGCTGGCCGTACCGGGCGGCCCGGGCACGCTTCCCGGCGGGCGGCTGGAGGTGCCGCTGGAGATCGCGGCCTCGTACCGGGCGCGGCGCAGGGGGCTGCTCGGCCGGGACGGGATCACGGGGGCGATGCTGATCACCCCCACCAACAGCGTGCACACCTTCGGCATGCGGTTCCCCATCGACGTCGCGTACCTGGACCGCTCGTTCCGGGTCCTGTCGGTGGTGACGATGCGGCCGGGCCGGCTGGGCCTGATCCGCCCGCGCGCCCGGCACGTCCTGGAGGCGGAGGCGGGCGCGATGGGCGGGTGGGGTCTGCGTCCGGGGGTCAGGGTGGAGCCGCGGGCCGGGTGACCGCCGGGGTCGGGGCACCGTCCGGGTGAGTGAGGGTCAGGGCGGGCCGGAGCCGAGGAGGGTGAAGGCGCCGTACGCGGCGGAGGCGAGGGCGAGAGCGGCGAGGACGGGGACGGCGGTACGGGGCCGGAGCCGGGCCAGGGCGGCGGCCGGCGGCAGCAGCAGCCCGAAGGCGGGCATCATCAGACGCGGCCGGGAGCCGAAGTACGCGGCCCCGATCAGGGAGACGACGACCACGCCGACCGTGTACACGAGCAGGGGCAGCGGCTGCCGCTGCCGCACGCAGAGCGCCACGAGCCCGCCGAGGAGGACCAGGGCGGCGGTCAGGCCGAGCGCGGCGGGCCAGGGGAGGCCGGCGATGAAGCGGGCGAGGGCGAGGCCGCCGTCGATGGAGTTGCCCCAAGCGGCCTGCACGGCGAAGTAGGCGGTCGGACTGTCCTCGCGGACACCGACGTACGTGACGTGGCCGAGCCAGCCGAGGGGCGCGATCAGTACCCCTGCGGCGGTACGCGGCGGCAGCCGCCGGTCCCGTACGAGCGCGGCGAGGGCCGTGACGCCGAGGGCGGCGATCAGCGCGACCGCCGTCGGCCGGGTCAGTCCGGCAACGGCGCAGAGCAGGCCGGCGAGGATCCAGCGCGCGCGGAGCACCGCGTACAGGGACCAGGCGGCGAGGGCGGTGAACAGGCTCTCCGTGTACGCCATCGACTGCACGAACGCGGTCGGGTACACGCCCCAGAGCACGGCGAGCAGCACCCCGGTCCGCTGTCCTGCGATGTGGGCGCCGCACCGGTACAGGCCCCAGGCGGCGGCGAGCGAGGCGGTCCAGGAGACGAGCAGTCCGGCGGTGGCCGCGTCGAGCGGGAGGACGGCGGACAGGCCCCGCTCCAGGGCCGGGAGCAGGGGGAAGAACGCGAGGTCGGAGTGGACGGCGCCGGTGGGGAGGGTGGCCTCGTACCCGTAGCCGTTCTCCGCGACGCGGACGTACCAGACGGAGTCCCAGCGGCCCCGCAGCCGGTGCAGCCAGTCCTCGCCGGACACGGCGGCGGCGAGCGCGAGGACCGCGAGGCCGGTGAGCCGGGTGGCGGCGTAGCCGCCGACGGCGAGGAGGGCGGGGCGGGGGAGGCGGGTCGTGCCGACGGTCTTCGGGGTGCCGGTGGTCTTCAGGGTGCCGGTGGTCTTCGGGGTGCCGGTGGGATGGGTGGTGCCGGTGGGGCGGGGCGGGTCGGGCATGCGGTCGATTATCCGGGGGGCGCCGGCGGCTCAGCCGAGGGGCCTCATCCGGACGAACTTCGCGAACAGGACGGGCCCGAGGTGGTGGACGATGGCGTGCCCCGGCTCGTGCGGCGCGGGAAGGTCACCGAGGAAGGAGGTGACGATCACCTCGTCGATCCCGAGGATCCCGCGCCGGCTCTGCTCCTCCAGGAAGTCGAGCGTGCGGCGCCAGTCGGGGGACGCGGGGGTTCCGGACGTGCCGGGCGGGTACGGCACCTCCGGCAGCGGTCCCTCGCGGAGGAACGAGCGGACCGTGCCCTGGACGACGTCCCAGAAGAAGACGTGCGGCAGGACACCGCCCTGCAGGAAGACGTGCGACTCGTACGCTCCCCGGAACTCGGGGATCCGGGCGACGAGATCACTGACCAGCTGCACACTCGGCGTCGTCGACGTCATCTGCGGCCCACTCCGGACGGTCCCTGTTGTCGTTCCGCTCCAGAATGCTCCTCCACAGGCGGTTTTCCACAGGGGGTGCGAAGTATCCCTCTCCCGTGGATCGTTGGGCGTATGTACGAGTTGCTGATCCTCGCGCGGGGCGGGGTGCTCCTGACGGTCCGGGCGCTGGCGGCGGGCTGGTCGCGCGGCCGGCTCGCGGGCTGCCTGCGCCGCGAGCGCTGGCAGCGGATCTGCCGGGGCGCGTGGGCCGTACCGGGCAAGGAGGTGGACTGGCGGGTGCGGGCGCAGGCGCTCCAGCTGCTCCGCCCCGAGCTGGTGTGCAGCCACCGGACGGCGGCCCTCCTGCACCGCATCGAAACCCTGGCGCCCCCGGGCCACCCGGCCGGCGCCGAACTCCTGGACTTCACCGCCCCCTGGCCCGCGAAGGCCTCCCACGACGAACGGATACGCGTCCACACCACCGTCCGCCCGGCCGAACGGGACCGAGTGCTGCGCCGCGGCCTGTGGACGACGGCCCCGGCCCGAACCGTCGCCGACCTCATACGGGGCTGCCACGGCCGGGAGGAAGCGGTCGTGGTGGCGGACTCGGCACTCGCCCGGCGAGCCGTCGCGGGCGTCCGCCGCGAACCCCTGGTCCACCGCGAGGAGCTGGCCACCGCACTGTCCGCCCGGCACCCCGGCGCCCGGCGCGCCCGCGCCTGGCTCCGGCTGGCCGAACCCGCCTCCGGCTCGCCCGCCGAGACCGTCGCCCGCCTGCGGATGGCGGACGCCGGCCTCTTCCCCGAACCGCAGCCGGCCCTCCGCACCGCGCGGGGCCACGTGGTGCACCCCGACTTCCTGTTCCGCGCGGCCGGCCTGGCCGTCGAGATCGAGGGCTACGCCTTCCACGGCACCCGCCGCGCCCACGAACGCGACATCGCCCGCTTCAACGCCCTCCAGTCCTGCCCGGAGATCCGCCGCGTCCTGCGCTTCACCGCCCGCGAGGTCTTCACCCACCCGGACCGCATGACGGCCACGATCCGGGAGGCGCTGGCGTTGGAGCGATGACGGGAGGGACGGGGAGAGGGGGCGGGGGTGGGGGTGGGGAGGGTGGGGGGAGGGGCGGGGGCGGGGGTCAGGGGGCGTCGGTGCGGGGGAAGGAGATCTCGACGCGCCGGTTCTTCCTGCGGCCGTCCTCCGTCCGGTTGTCGGCGATCGGGTAGTCCTCGCTGTACCCGCGGATCTCGTACGACGTCCCCGGGTCGAGCCGCCGCGCGAGCACCCGCTGCACGGCGGCCGCGCGCTCCTTGGAGAGCTTCAGCCCGTGCTCGTACGTCCCCAGGTTGTCCGTGAACCCGAACACCCGGACCCGTCCGGCCCCCTGCTTGCTCACCTCGGCGGCGATCGCGAGGATCCGGGCGGTGGCGGAGGGACTGAGCTGGGCACTGTTCTTCGGGAACAGCACCTCGGCCTGCAACGCGAACGTCACGTCCACGTTGGTGTCCTGCCGCCGCTGCTCGCCGCCCTGCTCCTCCACGATCTGCTTGATGTCGAGCACCTTGGCGGGCGCGAGGGTGGCCCCGTCGGGCAGCATCAGCCCCGGCGCGTTCGCATCCACCGCGGGCGGCGCGGCCACGACCCCGGCGGACCCGGGCGGGTCGTCCGCATGCGCGACCCCGGCCTGCAGTCCCCAGGCGAGCGTGACCCCCACGATGAGGAGGGTGGCGAAGCGGCGCGGTCTTGTCGTCGTCATGGTCGTCATGGCGTCGCCTCAGGAGAGCTTGAGGGTGGCGGGTTCGAAGGTGGGGAGTTGGAAGGAGACTTCGGTGGTGGTGGCGGGGGGTGCGGGGAATTGCATGAAGATGTCGAGGGAATCGCCGGCAGGGAGGATGTCGAGGCCCGTCGTGGTCAAAGGACGGCCGTCCGTGTCCCTGAGCACGTAGTACCTCTTCTTGTTCACCGAGTCGACGAGCGTAGCGCCGCCCAAGGAATTTCCGTGCTTCATCACTTCGGTCTCAACGCCCCGGATCTGGCCCGGCAGGGCAACTGATCGGGTAGAGGCGTTCTTCATCGTGCCCTTGACGGTGAGAAAACCGCCCGCATCGCGTTCTGCCGTGTTGATGGTGAGCTGCACCCCGTTCTTCCCTTGCAGAACAGCCAGGGTTTCCGTAGGTTCAGCCGGCGTCTGCGAACTCGACACGCGTCCCGAACTTTGCACGGCCGTAGACGGCTTCACGGACGGGCCTTTGGCATCGGGCTCATCCTCGACGCCGCAACCACTCAGCAGGAGCACCGCCGACACGATGGCTACGGCCGCCGTGGCGCTGCGGCCCTTCGCATACCGGACGTTCATGAAAACGGGCATCCTTTGTTCGTCGCGGGTCAGTTGGTCAATCTCACCGTGAAGAGGTCGGCCGCGTCCGGGAGGACGGGCTGCTCCGGGTCAATCTCCCAGGGCTCGCCGTAGCAGACGAGCCCTACGATCGGCTTTTCCCCCCCGGGGGGATCCTCAGAGGCCTCAGGAGGCGTGGGCGACTCGGCAGGGGGCACCGGCTCCTCGAAGTGGCAGCGCGGTTCGAGCACCGCCTCGGCGTGAGCCACGGCGGGCATGGACTCCGAGACAGGAACGACTGACGGCCCGACCGTGTCCTGCGTCCGGACCGTCACCCTGAAGCCTTCCTGTCCCGAAAGAAGCGGCTCGCAGCCGTCCCTCCAAAGGTCCGCTCCGTTCTGCGTCGCGAAGACGGCCGCCCGCTGGCACGCCAAATCCACCTCGTAGCCCTCACCTCTCAGGATCGGATCCCAAGAGGACGGGTCGAGAAGGCTGTCGAGCCATCGCTCACGAAGTTGCTCCCGAGCATCCTGCGCGGCGGCAAGTGCAGCCGCGTCGGCGGCCGTCTGCGCACTGCCGCGAAGCCCCCCTGCTTGCCCTACGGCGAAGTAGACAAGCCCCAGCAGGAGGAGGCCTGCGATCACCGCCACATAGGCGGGGAAGGCCTGCCCCTCATCGCTCGACGCCGGAGGTAGGCCTAGTTGCCGCCCGTCAGATCGGCGATCTTCTGCGTGATGGCGTTCTTGATCGAGTTGCCGATGTCCGTGCCGGTGATCGCGACCACGATCGCCACCACCACCACGATGATGCCCAGGTACTCCACCGCCGTCTGGCCCCGGTCGCCTCGGGGCGTGGTCCAGAGCTTGGCCTTGGTCAGGGCTTTCAGCATCGCGTCGTTCATCGTGGTCCCCTCCGCGGTCGGACGCTTGCGTGTGGGCACGGTGCGGCCCGTGGGCTGGTGTACCCCGGGGGTGCCCGGGGTGTTCGTCGGGTGTGGTCATGGCCGGGGCCTCGTGCCTAGCCAGGAGGCTAGGGCCTCGGGGTGGGGGTGGGGGTGGAGTTCCGGGAAGAGGGGTGGGCGGGTGGGGGTGTGTGGCCGGAACGTGGTGGTCATCCGTGGCTCCTCCCCCGGGGAACGTACGCTCGCAGACAAGGTTGCGCCTGCGAAGGCGATCCGTAAAGGGGCCCTTCGGCAAAGGGGCTTGGGTGCGGCCCGGTGGTGTGCAGTCGCACGGTCGTCTCCCTCATTCACCGGTGATCGAGCCGAAATCCGTGCCTGTGCCCAGAAACAGGCCCGCTCCCAGGAGGATCATCGTCGCCGGGACCATCAGGGTCGTGATGACCATCGTCGCCTTGGGGACCGCCCGTGCGGCTTTCCTCCGGGCGTTCTGGGCGTCCGTGCGGCGCATGTCGTCGGCGATCTGGATGAGGGTCTCGACGATCGGGGCGCCGAGTTCCTCGCCCTGCTGGAGGGCGGTGACGAACTGGGCGACCTGTTCCGAGTCGTTGCGGCGGCGCAGTTCGTCGAAGGCCTGCCGGCGGCTGACTCCCATGTCCATCTGGCGCAGGGTGATGCGGAGTTCGTCGGCCCAGGGGCCCTCGTACTTGTCCGCGACGCGTTCGAGGGCCTGCCGGAAGCCGAGGCCGGCGGAGACGACGACGGCGAGGACGTCCAGGAAGTCCGGCAGGGTGCGTTCGATCTGGTCCTTGCGGATGCGGACCGCCGACCAGATGCCGACCTCCGTCCAGAACGCGCCGAAGGCGAAGAGGAGCAGCGCGGTGAGGTAGGAGCCCTTGGAGAGCATCAGCAGGCCGCCGAGGGTGCCGAGGAAGCCGTAGACGGCGCGCCGGGCGCCGTACCGGTCGATGGTCAGTCCGCCGGGGTTGCCCGCCAGGTCGATGCGGCGGCGGACAGCGTTGACCCGCTTGGGGCCCATGAGGCGCAGGACGGCCGGGGACCAGCGCATGCCGAGCCGGTCGACGGCGGAGTCCACGGCGCCGGTGCGGGTGGCGCCGACCTCCAGGGCGAGGCGGAGGTCGTCGGGGAGGCGGGCGTCGGCGCGGTAGAGGCGCAGGCCGTAGGCGATGCCGGCGACGGACAGGCCGGCGAGGAGGGCGAGGAGGAGGTCCATCACACGGTCACCCGGCCCTAGACGTCGATCTTCGAGAAGCGGCGGATGGCGGCGAAGCCGACCACGTACAGGACGCAGGCGGCGACGACCGCGAGCTGTCCGGCGGCGGAGTCGGTCATGCGGTCGAGGGCGCCGGGCTGCATGTTGTCGATGAGGAGGAGGGAGCCGATGCCGATGACGGGGACGGCGTAGGCGGTCATGCTCACCTGGGACAGCTGGGTGCGGACCTCGCGCCGGGTCTCCTTGCGTTCCTCCAGGGTCTTGGTGAGGTTGCGGAGGGAGGAGACGACGGTGCCACCGGCGCGGTTGGCGAGGACGAGGGTGGTGACGAGGACGACGAGTTCGCGGGACGGGAGCCGTTCGGCGAGTTCGCCGAGGGCGTCGTCGAGGGAGGTGCCGACGGCGAGCTGCTGGGCGACCTTCTCCAGTTCGTCGCCGGCCGGGGCCTCGAGTTCGTCGGCGGCGAGGCTGAGCGCCATGCGCAGGGCGAGTCCGGCCTGAGTGGCGTTGGCGAGGATGCGGGAGAGTTCGGGGAGCTGGTTGATGAACTTCTCGATGCGTTTCTGGCGCTGCCAGTTGAGGTAGCCGAGCGCGACCCAGATGCCGAGGAGCCCGCAGATCGGGCCGAAGAACGGGGAGAGCGCGGCCTGACCGGCGATCCAGAGGACGGCGACGGTGACCGTGAGGGCGGCGGTGAACTCGCCGGGGGTGATGTCGAGCCCGGTGGCCGCGATCCGCAGTTCCAGTTTCCGGCCGGGGGCGGTGGACCGGATCCGCCTGTCGAGGGTACGGAAGCGGCGTCTGCGGCGGCCGGCCGTCCCGGGTGCGGCCGTGTCGTCGAGCCGCGCGACCAGGGCCGCGTGGCGCCGGGCCCCGTCGGCGTACAGCTGGACTCCGACGATGCCGAGCACGCAGGCGAGCAGCACCGCCCCGAGGGTGAGCCAGAAGGGGTCCGTCCACAGGGACGACCACGAGGGGTCCTTCGTCATTCCGCCTCCCGGGTGGCGAGGTGGGCGTCGGTGGCGGCCACGCCGAAGGCCTGGGGGATCGGTTGTCCGGCCAGGTAGAGGCGTTCGGCGACGCGCCGGGGCAGCGGGTGGTACGCGTACTGCCCGTACACGCGGCCGTCGGCGGCGAGCGGCTGGGCGTGGAAGCGGCAGACGGTGGCGAGGAGGAACCGTTCGCGGCCCTGGGAGGCGAGGACGGCGATCTCGGTGATCCTGCGGGTGCCGTCGGGGTGCCGGGTGAGCTGGACGAGGACGTCGACGGCGCTGTTGATCTGGTCGCGCAGCGCCTCGAAGGGCACCTTCACCTCCGACATGGAGGCGAGGGTCTGGAGCCGCATGAGGGCGTCCTCGGCGGAGTTGGCGTGGACGGTGGCGAGGGAGCCGTCGTGGCCGGTGGACATGGCCTGGAGCATGTCGAGGGTCTCACCGCCGCGGACCTCTCCGACGATGATGCGGTCGGGGCGCATGCGCAGGGAGTTGCGGACGAGGTCGCGGATGGTGATCTGGCCGCGGCCCTCGATGTTCGGCGGGCGGGCCTCCAGGCGGATGACGTGGGACTGCTGGAGCTGGAGTTCGGCGGAGTCCTCGATGGTGATGATCCGTTCGCCCTCGGGGACGAGGCCGGAGAGGGCGTTGAGGAGGGTGGTCTTCCCGGTACCGGTGGCGCCGGACACGATCACGTTGAACCGGGCCTGGACGAGCCCGGAGAGCAGGAACAGCATCTGCTCGTCCAGTGAGCCGAGGCCGATCATCTCGTGGAGGGTGTACGCGCGGGGGAAGCGGCGGATGGTGAGGGTCGCGCCGGTGAGGGAGAGCGGCGGGATGATCACGTTGACGCGTTCGCCGGAGGGGAGGCGGGCGTCGACCATCGGGTTGGACTCGTCCACGCGGCGGTTCACGGTGGAGACGATCCGCTCGATGGTCTGCATGAGCTGGTCGTGGGAGGCGAAGCGGAGCGGCAGGAGTTCGACGCGGCCGGCGCGTTCGATGAAGATCTGGTCGGGGCCGTTGACCATGATCTCGGTGATGGAGGCGTCTTCGAGGAGCGGTTCGAGGACGCCGAGGCCGAGGGCCTCGTCCACGACCCGGCGGATGAGCTGGGCACGTTCGGCGGTGGAGAGGACCGGGCCCTCGCGGCTGATGATGTGGCCGAGGACGCGTTCGAGGCGGGCCCGGCGCTCGGCGGCGGCGAGCGCGGACATCTCGGTGAGGTCGATCTCCTCCAGGAGCTTGGCGCGGAAGGCGGCCACGAGGTGGCCGTCCTCGCGTCCGCCGCCGGTGCCTTTCTCCTCGGGGGCGTTGATCCGGGCGCGCAGGCTCATGGCCGCTCCTCGGGGGTGGCGGGCAGGGGCATGGTGGCGGTCTTCGTCACGTCGCCGAAACCGCCCCAGAAGGGGACGACGGAGGGGATGCGCACGGTGGCGGTGACGGTGACCTCGCCGTCTCCGGGCACCGGGTCGATGCTCGGGTCGACCCATCCGCTGACGGCCGCCCGGCCGGCCGTCACGGGGTCGGGCGCGTTCTCGTCGTCGGTCATGCTCGCGGCTCTCGCCGCGGCGCGGGCGGCGGTGCCCGCCTGCTGGGCGGCGTACGCGGCGATGCCGAGCTGGAAGCCGGCGAGCCCGACGAGGAGGAGCAGCGGGAGGAAGCCGAGGTACTCGAGGGCGGCTTGGCCGCGGTCGCCCCGCCGGGGGCCGCGGGGGCGGGGGCCTGGACCCGGGAGCGGACGGTTCCACGGGGAGCCAGGGGCCCTGCGCACCCGCGCCCGGGAAGAACCACGACCCCCGAGGGCCGGGACTCGCCGTACCCGGAGCAGGGCACCCTGGACTCGCCGTACCCGGAGCAGGGCACCCTGGACTCGCCGTACCCGGAGCAGGGCGCCCGGGACTCGCCGCGCCACGAGCAGGGCGCCCGGGACTCGCCGCGCCACGAGCAGGGCGCCCGGGACTCGCCGTACCCGGAGCAGGGCGCCCGGGGCGCGGCGGCGCGGGGTCCGGGATGCGGCGGGGCGGTCCGCCCGCACCCGGGGGGTCGTGTCCGGCCGGGCCGTGAGCCGCGCACTCACTGCGGTACCTCCGCGACCGCGCCCGCCTCGCCGACCACCGGGATGAGTCCGCCCGTGCCGGGGACGAGGACGGGGGCCTGGAGTTCGACGCGCACGTGGACCATGGCGCCGGCCGGCTCGCAGCGGCCGCCCGAGATGCTCCAGGCGCCGTCGATGTGCCGTCGGGCCGCGGCGAAGCCGTCCTCGCCGACGGCACAGGCGCGGGCCGCCTCGTCCGCCGCGTTCCCCGCCAGGGTGTACGTGTAGCCGACGAGGACGATCTGCCAGAGCAGGGCGAGGGTGAGCAGGATCAGCGGCACCATGCCGAGGAACTCGATCGCCACCTGCCCCCTGTCGTCGTCCCGGATCGCGGTCACGGTCACGGTTCAGCGTCCTCCGGTGCGGCGCCGCAGGCCCAGGGAGCCGCGGTCGCCCGCGCGGGCGAGCTGGCGGCCGGGGGCGCCGGGTGCCGGGGCGGCGGACGCCGGGGCGCCGGTCAGGCCCAGTTCACCGGCGAGGGTCCACAGGGCCTGCTTGACGGTGGATCTGGCGTCGAGTTCGTGGAGGCGGCCCGCGTCCACGACGGCCTGCAGGTCCTTGAACTGGGCGGGAACGGTGACGGCCGCCGTCCGGGTGCCGGTGATCTTCTGGACCAGGGGTGCCTGGATCTCGGCGGAGCGGTGGTGGCGGTTGACCAGGGTGACGGTCTCCTCGGCCTTGCGGACCTGGAGCCGTTCCCACATCCGTACCGTCCGCTTGGCGGAGCGCACGGCGATCACGTCGGGTGTGGTGACGAGCAGGGCCGTGTCGGCCATCTCGACGGTTGCGGCGCCCGCGCCGGTGAGCTGGGAGCCGCAGTCCACGACGACGACCTCGTGGCGGCCGCGGAGGGCGCTGACGACCTGGCGGGCGGCGCGGTCGGTGACCTCCTCGCCGCGTTCGCCCTCGGCGGGGGCGAGGAGCAGGGAGAGCCCGGTCTCGTGGACGTAGACGGCGTCCTGGAGGACCCGGGGCGAGATGTCGGCGATGGCGGCGAGGTCGGCGACGGAGCGCCGGAACTGGACGTCGAGGTAGGAGGCGACGTCCCCGCTCTGGAGGTCCATGTCGACCAGGGCGACGGTCCGTCCGGCGGCGCGGGCGGCGAGGGCGAGGTGGACGGCGGTGACGGTGGTGCCGACGCCGCCCTTCGCGCCGCTGACGGTGACGACGGTGCCGCCGGGCCCGGTGACGGTCTCGGCGCCGCCGCCGAGGTGGCGGCGGACGCCGGCGGACCACTGGGCGGCGGCCTGGACGCGGCTGGCCAGTTCCTCGTAGCCGAGCGGGAGGGTGGCGAGGCCGCGGGCGCCGGCGTCCATGGCGGCGGAGAGGAGGGCGGGGCCGGCGTCGGCGGTGATGAGGACGACGCCGACGGCCGGGAAGCGGAGGGCGACCTCGCGGACGAGTTCGAGGGCGGGGACGGGGCCGATGCGCTCGTGGACGAGGACGACCTCGGGCAGCGCGTCGAGGGAGTCGGCGGCGAGCCGGGCGAGGGTGTCGAGGAGCTGGGTGGAGTCGGGGACGGGCGGGGCCGGTTCGGCGTCGGGGAGCTGGCCGGCGAGGGTGGTGACGGACCGGGCCGCGTCGGGGTCGCCGACGGCCGGCAGGATCCTGGTGGTCATACCGGCCTCACTTGTCCTTGTCGAGCGTGTAGGTGCGGTCGCCGGGTGCGGCGGGGGCGCCGGCCGAGGAGGGGGCGACGAGGGCGAGGCGTACGTGTTCGGCGAAGGACTCGGCGTACGCGACGCGCTGGGCGTCGGCGGTGGTGAGGGCGAAGGTGATGGGGACGGCGGAGGTGGCCCGGTCGGTGCGGTCGGTGCGGCTGTCGATCGGGGTGATCTTCCCGACGCCGATGACGCGGGCGGCGGCGACGATGAGGCGGGACTGGGGCGCCTCGCCCTTCTTCACGCCGTCGAAGGTGGCGTAGATGTTGACGCGGGCGCCGGCGGTGATCTTGCCGGCGACTCCGGTGCCGGCGTCGATCATGATGGCGATCTCCTGCTCGCCGGGGCGGAGTTCGGGGCGCTCGACGATCATGTCGGTCTGGAGCAGCGAACCGGACCGGAGGGTGGTGACGGCGATCTTGCCCTCGATCTGCCGCAGGTCGGTGACGGCGGTGGCGGACAGCCACCGCTCGGGCATGGTGATCTTCTCGAACTGCGAGGCCTTGAGGGGGGTGTACGGCTCCACGTCGGCGCGCGCGACGCGGTAGGCGGTGACCTCCGGGCCGACCTTCGCGTTCACGTCGCTGATGACGGCGAGGACGCCGGCGAAGGCGCCGAGCGCGCACAGGACGGACAGCAGCAGCAGGATGACGCCGCGGCGCTGGCGGGAGTTCATGGCCGTACTACCTCGTTCGGATCCGTGGGACGGGGGACGGGGGGCCGGCTCCGCCTCACCGGCACCGGGCCGGGGGCCGGTCGGGGAGCGGCGCCGGGGCCGGTGCCGGGCCGGGGGACGGTGCCGGTCACGGGAGGGCCGAGGTCCCGGGCCCGAGGGCCGGCGGTGACGCTCCCGGCGGTACGGCTCCGGCCGGACCGCCGGGTACGGCTCCCGTCCGGTTCCCCGGCGGTACGGCTCCGGCGTGCCCGGGCGGTACGGCTCCGGCCTGTCGGGGGACGGACGCTGGGGTGGCCGGCGTGCGATGGTGACCGGGCGCGGACGGCGCCGGCAGCGGCGCGGCGCAGAATCCGCAGCGGTCACCGATGAGTTCCAGACCGCACCAGTGGCAGGTCTCGCGGCGTACGGAGGCGACGAGCCGGTAGAGGACCGGCAGGTCGGGCAGGTGGGCGACGAACTCGACGAGTTTGCCGGTCCCCCACCAGCCGGGGGAGGCGGCGGGCAGCGCCGTCTCCTGCACGGGCCCCTGGATGCGCCAGCCGGGGACGAGGGTGGTGGCCGGCCAGTCGGTCTGGAGCCGGCCACGGGCGAGGAGCAGCTGGGTGGGGAACTCCGGTCCGGTGAGCGGTGTCTCGTGGGAGCCGATGCGGACCATCTGCGGGGTGGGACCGGCGAGGACGGCGAAGTGGGCCCCGGGGAGCAGGCCGGTGAGGTGGGAGCCGAGGCCGACGGGGACGCGGTCGAGGCGGGAGACGGAGCCGAGGACGGCTCCGGCGTAGAGGTAATGAGCGAGCAGCCGGGCGGCGGAGGCGAGGACGCCGGGGCTGAAGTCGCAGCCGGCGAGCTGGCGGAGCTGGCGGACGAGGACGGCGGCGGCGAGGGGCGGCAGGTCGGTCCTGACCAGGGCGATGCGGTCGCTCTCCAGGAGGGCGCGGACGGCGAGGACGCGGTGGGCGACGGCGGGGGGCGCGGAGGTGGGGCAGACGACGATCACATGGCCGTGGTGGTCGAGCAGGTGGCGGGCGTCGGCCAGGGAGGCGTCGAGCGGCTGGGTCCCGGGGGGTGGCAGGACGGTGGCGTGCGGGGTCCGCCCGTCGGTGGGTGGCAGTACCAGGTCGGCGCTGGTGACCGCGATCGCTGTCGGCACGTCAGGCTCCCCGTCCCCTCCGGCCTCCGGTGTCCCGGGGCGGTGGCCCCCCGGCCCGGATCACTCCCTACCCAGGATCCCGCTCTGATCACTTACCGCGTTCGGTGCGTCACGGCGGTGCGCGGCTGCTCTGCACCTTATCCACGGTGACCGGGGTGGTGAACACACAATCCGCCAACTCCCCCCGCATTCTTCGGTGCCCGGCGCCGGAGGTCTTGACAACGGCATTGGTCTGGACCAGCTTGGTGCGACAGCGACAGCGACAGCGATGCGCGGCGGTGGCCACCGAACGCACCCCGTACGGACCCGAATCCCCCCGTACGGCCCGCACGACGACGTACGACGGCGTACGGCACCCTCCCTCTCCCCCACTCATCCCGGAGGACGCACGTGGACCGCACCACCCCCCGCCCCCGCGGCCGCAGATGGCTCGGCGGCGCCCTCGCGCTCGCCCTCGGTTCCGGACTGGTCCTGGCCGGCGGCGCCGGCACCGCTCAGGCCGCCGACATCGACGTGGCCCGGAACGGCGGCTTCGAGAACGGCCTGGCCAACTGGACCTGTTCGGCCGGCAGCGGTACGGCCGTCACCTCACCGGTACGCAGCGGGACCGGCGCCCTGAAGGCCACCCCGTCCGGCCTCGACCACGCCAAGTGCGTGCAGAAGGTGACCGTCCGGCCGAACGCGACGTACACGCTGAGCGCCTGGGTCCAGGGCGGGTACGCCTACCTGGGCGCGAGCGGCACCGGGACCGGCAACGGCTCGGTCTCCACCTGGACGCCCGACGCGCCGGCCTGGAAGCGGCTCACGACCACCTTCACCACCGGCGCGAACACCACCACCGTCGACGTCTTCACCCACGGCTGGTACGGCACCGCCGCCTACCTGGTGGACGACCTGAGCGTGGTCGGTCCCGACGGCGGCGGCGGGCAGGACCCGGACCCGGTCGTCCCGGCCACTCCGGCCGGTCTCGCGGCCGGCACCGTGACCAGCAGCTCGGTCGCGCTGAGCTGGAGCCCGGTGACCGGGGCCACCGGCTACAAGGTCTACCGGGACGGCAGCCTCGCGGCGACGGTCGGCGGTACGTCGGCCACGGTGACGGGGCTCGCCGCCGACACGGCGTACCAGTTCCAGGTGGCGGCGGCCAACACGGCGGGCGAGTCGGCGAAGTCGGCCGCCGTGACGGCCCGGACGAGCAAGGCGACCGACCCCGGCCCCGGCCCTGCCGTGCCGAAGCACGCGCTGACCGGCTACTGGCAGAACTTCGACAACGGCGCGACCGTGCAGAAGCTCCGGGACGTGCAGGCGCAGTACGACATCATCGCCGTCTCCTTCGCGGACTCGACCGCCACGCCCGGGCAGATCGTCTTCAACCTCGACCCGGCCGTCGGCTACGCCTCGGTCGCCGACTTCAAGGCCGACATCGCCGCGAAGAAGGCGGCGGGCAAGTCCGTGATCATCTCGGTCGGCGGCGAGAAGGGGAACGTCACCATCAACAGTGACGCCTCCGCGACCGCCTTCGCGAACAGCGCGTACGCGCTCATGCAGGAGTACGGCTTCAACGGGGTCGACATCGACCTGGAGCACGGCATCAACTCCACGTACCTCGTGAAGGCGCTGCGGCAGCTCTCCGCCAAGGCGGGCCCGTCGATGGTCCTGACGATGGCACCGCAGACGATCGACATGCAGAACACCGGTACGGAGTACTTCAAGACGGCGCTCGCCGTGAAGGACATCCTGACCGTGGTCAACATGCAGTACTACAACAGCGGTTCGATGCTGGGCTGCGACGGCAAGGTGTACAGCCAGGGCTCGGTGGACTTCCTCACCGCGCTCGCCTGCATCCAGCTGCAGGGCGGCCTCGACCCCTCGCAGGTCGGCCTGGGCGTGCCGGCCTCGACCCGGGGCGCGGGCAGCGGCTACGTCTCGCCGCAGATCGTCAAGAACGCGCTCGACTGCCTCACCCGGGGCACGGGCTGCGGCACCTTCAAGCCGGACCGGACGTGGCCGACGCTGCGCGGCGCGATGACCTGGTCGACGAACTGGGACGCCACGGCCGGCAACGCCTGGTCGAACGCGGTGGGCCCGCACGTCCACGCCCTGCCGTAACGGCGCCGCCTCAGGCCCGGTGGGCCAGGTAGTGCCCGAGCACGGGGCCCAGCTCCGCCAGCCACTGGTGGAGCCGGGCCCCGCGCCGTGCGTCGATCCGGCACTCGTACAGCGTCCCGCCGGGGTGGCGGACCGCCACCATGAGGACGTGGCCGTACGGGGCGGGGGCGGCGTGCACGGCCGCGACGCCCGCCCACGGGAAGTCCATGGTGTGGCCGTTGACCTCCAGGGACACGCCGGCCGGATCCACGATCACCGAGTTCCTGCGGTCGTGCGCCACGAACTCCGGCCCACCGGCCGCCGGCGCCCCGTACGGGACCACGGCGGGCACCCCGTACGGAACGGGCGCCGGACTCCCGTACGGGACCTGGGGTGCCCCGTACGGAGCCTGGGGAGGCGCCCCGTACGGCGAGGGCGGCGGTATCGGGGGGCCGAACCCGGCGGGCGTCGTATGTCCTCAGTATGGCGAGCCGGCCCTCCCGGCGATCACCAGGGCAGCTCCCGCACCTGCTGCACGCACAGCACCAGGAACAGCAGTCCGGCCGCGCCCAGGACGCCGTTGCTCAGCCAGCCGTTGCGCCATTCGCGGGGCGTGCGGGAGGAGTTGAGGAGCCAGACCAGGGTGAGGGCCAGGAACGGCATGAAGAAGGCCCCGATCACGCCGTACACGATCACCAGGCCGAAGGGCTGGTCCAGGAACAGCAGGCTCATGGGCGGGAACGTCAGCCACAGCAGGTAGCCGCGGAAGGGCAGCGACTTCTCGCGGACGCCCGCGGCGACCTTCTCGGCGGTGGCCGCGCCGCCCTCGCGGAAGCGGGACACGAAGTCGGCGAACATCAGGCTCACGCCGTGCCACACGCCGATGAGGGAGGTGATGGAGGTGGCGAAGAAGCCGATGAGGAACAGCTTGGAGGTGACGGTGCCGTACCTGTCCTCCAGGACCTTGCCGAGGTCGAGGAGTCCCTTGTCGCCCTTGGCGAGCGCGACTCCGGAGGAGTGGAGCAGTTCGGCGCCGACGAACAGCATGGCGACGACGAAGACGCCGGTGGTGATGTAGGCGACGCGGTTGTCCAGGCGCATCACCTTCATCCAGGAGGTGTCCGTCCAGCCCTTGGCGTTGACCCAGTAGCCGTACGCGGCCAGCGTGATGGTGCCGCCGACGCCGCCGATCAGGCCGAGCGTGTAGATCAGCGAGCCGCTCGGCAGGACGGGAACGAGTCCGGCCAGCGCCTCGCCGAGGTGCGGGGTGACCCGCACGGCGAGGTAGACGGTGACGACGAACATGACGCCGACGAGGAGGGTCATCACCTTCTCGAAGACGGCGTACCGGTTGAACCAGACGAAGACCAGGCCGCCCACGCCGCACAGGACGGCCCACCACTTGAGGTCCATGACGCCCGGGAAGAGGGCCTGGAGGGGCAGGGCGCTGGAGGACATGGCCGCGGCGCCGTACACGAAGCCCCAGATGGCGACGTACACCGCGAAGTAGACGGTGGTCCACGGGCCGAGGCTGCGCCAGCCGTCGAAGAGGGTGCGGCCGGTGGCCAGGTGCCAGCGGCCGGCGGCCTCCGCGAGGGAGATCTTCACGAGGCAGCCGACGACGGCCGCCCAGAGGAGTGTGTAGCCGAATTTGCTGCCGGCGATGAGCGTGGCCACGAGGTCGCCGGCGCCGACGCCGGTCGCGGCCACGACGATGCCGGGTCCGATGTACCGCCAGCTCGTCTTGCGGAAACGGGGGCCGCTCGTGCCCTCGGTCCCCTCCCGCCGTGCGGTGTCCGTCATGGTTGCCCGCCCTTCGCTCGTCCTGTGACACATGTGACGTCAGGTCACCCAAGCGTGGCGTGGGGTGATCGGGCAAGGGGTCCGGTGCGGCGCGGCGCGATCGGCCGGGGGCCCACCGGGGCGCCAGGGCGTGACCGGAACGGGTTATTGACGCGCTCATGCCATGGCTGGACGATGCAGGCACGGGGTCACCCACCCCGCACCCCCCACGGCAGGAGTCGACATGCGCTCGCGCTCGCGTCCCCGCACCGGCACACGCACCCGCCCGCACGGCAGAAGGACCGCCACCCTCGCGGCCCTCGTGGCGCTCGCCCTGGCGGCGCCCCTCTCCGCCCTCTCGTCCCCGGCCGGCGCGGGCCCGGCCCCGACCGCCGCCTCCCCCGCCGTCGAGGAGGTGATCCGGCAGTACGAGATCCACGGCCCGTCCACCTCCGCCGAGCGCACCGCGCTCGCCGCCTCCGGTGTCTCCATCGACGAGGCCGACGACCACTCGGTCGTCGTCAGCGCCAACGCCGAACAGCTCCGCAAGCTGCGGGCCCTGGGCCACGAGCCCGTCGCCCTCCCCGGCCCCCCGCAGCGCGGCACCGCCGCGCGCAGCGCCGCCGGGCCGCTCGACTTCCCCTCCGCCGACGCCAGGTACCACAACTACGCGGAGATGAACGCCGAGATCGACCAGCGGCTGGCCGCCCACCCGTCCATCATGAGCAAGCGGGTCATCGGCAAGTCGTACCAGGGCCGCGACATCGTCGCCATCAAGATCAGCGACAACGTGGCCACCGACGAGAACGAGCCCGAGGTCCTCTTCACCCACCACCAGCACGCCCGCGAGCACCTCACCGTCGAGATGGCGCTCTACCTGCTGCGCGAGCTCGGTGCCGGGTACGGCACGGACAGCAGGATCACCAACGCCGTCAACGGCCGCGAGATCTGGATCGTGCCGGACCTGAACCCGGACGGCGGCGAGTACGACATCGCCTCCGGCTCGTACCGCAGCTGGCGCAAGAACCGCCAGCCGAACTCCGGCTCCACGTACGTCGGTACGGACATGAACCGGAACTGGGACTACAAGTGGGGCTGCTGCGGCGGCTCCTCCGGCTCCAAGAGCTCGGAGACCTACCGGGGCGCGGCCCCCGAGTCGGCCCCCGAGGTGAAGGTCGTCGCGGACTTCGTGCGCTCCCGGGTGATCGGCGGCAAGCAGCAGATCAGGGCGGGCATCGACTTCCACACGTACAGCGAGCTGGTGCTGTGGCCGTTCGGGTACACGACGGCGGACACGGCCCCCGGCATGACGCAGGACGACCGGAACGCCTTCGCCGCCGTCGGCGGCAAGATGGCGGCGAGCAACGGCTACACGGCCGAGCAGTCCAGCGACCTGTACGTGACGGACGGTTCGATCGACGACTACCTGTGGGGCGCCCACAAGATCTTCGGCTACACCTTCGAGATGTACCCGGCCTCGTCCTGGGAGGGCGGCTTCTACCCGCCCGACGAGGTGATCGAGCGCGAGACCTCCCGCAACCGTGACGCGGTGCTCCAGCTCCTGGAGAACGCGGACTGCATGTACCGCTCGATCGGCAAGCAGGCGCAGTACTGCACGAGCTGATCGCCACGGTACGGCGCGCGGGCGCCCCGGCCTCCGGGCCGGGGCGCCTTCGTGCGGTTGCGGCCCGGGGCGCCTCCGTACGGTTCGGACCGGGCGGCCGGCAGGGGCGGCGGGGTCAGACCAGCAGGCTGAGCAGGGCCGCCACCGCGAAACCCGCCAGGGACAGCACCGACTCCAGGACCGTCCAGGACTTGAGGGTGTCCCGCTCCGAGATGCCGAAGTACTTCGAGACGATCCAGAAGCCGCCGTCGTTGACGTGCGAGGCGAAGATGGAACCGGCCGAGATCGCCATGATGACGAGGGCCAGGAAGGCCTGCGAGTGCCCGCCGCCCTCGACCAGCGGCAGGACGATGCCGGCCGTGGTGACGATGGCGACCGTGGCCGAGCCCTGGGCGACGCGCAGCACCAGGGAGATCAGGTAGGCGAGCACGATCACCGGCAGGCCGACGTCCCGGAAGGTGTCGGAGAGCGCCTGGGCGACCCCGCTGGCCTTGAGGACGGCGCCGAAGACACCGCCCGCGCCGACGACGAGCAGGATGTTGCCGACCGGCTTCAGGGACGAGGTGGACACCTGCTCCAGGGAGGCGCGCGACCAGCCGCGCCGGACACCGAGCAGCCAGTACGCCAGGACCAGCGCGATCGTCAGCGCCACGAACGGGTTGCCGAAGAACTCGACCACCGAGCGGAGCGTGGACGGGGCGAGGGCGACGGAGGAGAAGGTCGCGGCGAGGATCAGGACGAGCGGCGTGCCGATGACGAGGAGGACCGTGGAGAGTCCGACGGGGGCCTCGCCGGTGCCACGGCGTTCGGCCGCCGCCTTCGCCCGGGCGTCCTCGGCGGCCTCCAGCATGTCCTGCGGGACCTCCACGAAGACGCGCCTGCCGATCCAGGCGGCGTACCCCCAGGCGGCGAGGACGGCGGGCACGCCGACCAGGACGCCCATGAGGACGACCCAGCCGAGGGAGACGTGCAGCAGGCCGGCGGCGGCGACCGGGCCGGGGTGCGGCGGCAGGAACGCGTGGGTCATCGACAGGCCGGCCAGCAGCGGCATGGCGTACAGGAGGACCGACTTCCCGGACCGCTTGGCGGCCGCGTACACGAGCGGCGCGAGGACGAAGATGCCGACGTCGAAGAAGACGGGGATGCCGAAGAGGAGGCCGGTGAGGCCCATGGCGAGCGGGGCGCGCCGCTCGCCGAAGAGTCCGAGGAGCCGGGAGGAGAGCACCTCGGCGCCGCCGGAGACCTCGAGTATCGCGCCGAGCATGGTGCCGAGGCCGATGATGATGGCGACGTGGCCGAGGATGCCGCCCATGCCGCTCTCGACGACGGAGCCGACGGCCGACTTCTGGACGGTGCCGAAGAGTTCGGTGACGGAGAGCCCGGCGGCGAGGCCGACGGTGACGGAGACGGCGAGCAGCGCGACGAACGGCTGGAGCCGGATCCTGATGATGAGGAACAGCAGGAGCGCGATGCCGAGGGCGGCGACGGTCAGCAGGCCCGCGGTGCCGGGGAGAAGGAGCAGCAGACCGCCGGTGTGGGGCGGCGGGGCGGTGGGAGGCATGGCAGGGGGACCTCGTTCGGGGTAGGGGGGAGCGCGGCACGGCGTCCGGGGGGCGGACGCCGTGCCGTGGAGCGGCGGGTGCGGGGAGTTCAGGTCGGTCTCGGCTCGGTCTCGGCCCGGTCGTGGCGGGGGGACGGGTCCGGGGGCGGGCGGGGTTCCTGGCCGTGGGTCAGCTCAGGACCGCGAGCGCGTCGATCTCGATGAGGAGGCCCTTGGGGAGGCCCACGTACACGGTGGTGCGGGCGGCGGCGGGCTCCTTGAGGCCCTGCTCCTCGAAGTACTGGTTGTAGATCTCGTTCATCTCGGCGAAGTGGTCCACGTCCGTGAGGTAGACGCGCATCATCATCACGTCGTCCCAGGTCGCGCCGCCCTCCTCCAGGATCGCCTTGACGTTGGCGAAGGTCTGGAGGGTCTGCTCTCGCAGGGTGGGGCCGGCCGGCGTCGGCGGCTGTCCCTCCACGGCGGGGAGGAAGCCGACCTGGCCGGCGACCTGGAGGATGTTGCCCTTGCGGACGCCGTGGGAGAACTTCGCGGGCGGGGCGGTGTGGGTGGCCGGGGTGAGGGCGGTCTTTTCGGTCATGTGCGGTCCTTGCCTGAGTAGTCGCGGCTGATGGCGTCGGCGGTGCGGCGCACCAGCGGGAGCAGGGTGAGGAGTTCCTCGGCCGTGACGACCACGTTGGGCGCCGAGACCGACATGGCGGCCACGACCCGGCCGTCCGCGCCCCGCACGGGGGCGCCGACACAGTTGATGGACTCCTCGTGGCCACCGAGGTCGGTGGCCCAGCCCTGTTCGCGTACGGTCGCCAGCTCCTTGAGGAAGGCGGTGGCGTCCGGGGTCGAACGGGGCGTGTACGGGGGGTAGTCGAGCTTCGCGGCGAGGGCGCGCCGCTCCGGCTCGGGCAGGTCGGCGAGGAGCAGCTTGGCGACGGCGGCGACCGTGATCGCGACGGGCTTGCCGATGCGCGAGTACATCCGGACCGGGTAGCGGCTCTCGACCTTGTCGATGTAGAGGACCTCGCCCTCCTCGTACACGGCGAGGTGGACGGTGTGGCCGATCTCCTCGTTGAGGGCGACGAGGTGGGGGTGGGCGATCTCGCGGATGTCGAGGTTCTCGACGGCTTCCTGGGCGAGGGCGAAGAGACGGGCGCCGAGGCGGTAACGCTGGTCCTGCTGGCGGTAGACGAGGCCGTGCTCGTGGAGGGTCCGCAGGAGCCGGAGGGCGGTGGACTTGTGGACGCCGAGGCGCTCGGCGACCTGCCCGAGGTCGGCGGGGCCCTGCGCGAGCAGCGGCAGGATGCTGAGCGCGCGGTCGACGGTCTGGCTCATGGCGTACGTACCTCCTGGTCCTCCCCCGTCCAGCCGGGGCCGAGGTGAAGTGTCCCCCAGGCGGTCTCGTCGAGTGCGGCGAGCCGGTCGGCGCGGGCGCGGCGGGGAGGCACGGCGAGGTCGCCGGGCACGGTGAGGGCGGCGGCGGCCATGAGGTGCCCGTGCCGCAGCCGGGCGGTGAGTCCGAGCCCCCGCAGGCCGGCGGAGAGGAACCCGGCGGCGAAGGCGTCACCGGCCCCGACGTGCGCGACCACGTCGACGCGGGGCGCCGGGACGGTGACGACGGTGTCGGGGCGCGGGTCGCGGACGGCGGGCGGCCGGGAGCCGGGGTGCTCCTCCCGCGCGTACGCCACCGCGTCCCGCGCTCCGCGCTTGACGACCAGGACGGACGGTTCGGGGAGGGCCGCGCGGAGGGCGGCGGGGTCGCCGAGGCCCCAGAGGGTCTCGGCCTCGTCGGCGCCGACGAGCACGAGGTCGGCGCCCCGGGCGAGGTCGAGGAGGACGGCGGGGGCCGAGCCGTCCCGCCAGAGCCCGGGGCGGTGGTTGACGTCGAAGGAGACGAACGGCCGCCCTGCGCGCGGCGCGGTGAGCGCCCGCACGAGGGCGAGGCAGTCCGCGGAGAGGGCGGCGGTGATGCCGGAGAGGTGCAGGACGCGCCCCCGGTCGGTGAAGCGGTACGGCACGTTCGCGGGCGACATCGCGGAGGCGGCCGATCCGGCCCGGTAGTAGACGACCTCGTGCCCCTCCTCGGCCCGGTCTCCGGCCGTGCGGAAGTAGACGCCGGTCGGCCGGTGGGGGTCGCGCCGGACGGCGGCGACGTCGACGCCGTGGGCGGCGAGGGTCTCCACGAGGTGGTCGCCGAAGCCGTCCCGCCCGACCCGCCCGACCCATGCGGCCCGGTGGCCGGCCGCGGCGAGGGCGCAGGCGACGTTGGACTCGGCCCCGCCGATGGCACGGGTGAAGGAGGGGACGTCGGCGAGGCGGCCCGGGCGGCCGGGCAGGAAGGTGACCATGGACTCGCCGAGGCAGACGACGTCGGCGCCGGGGAGTTCGGGCTCGACGGTCTCGTCCACGGGCGGGTTTGCGGTCACTCTCGCGCTCCTGGTGGTCGTGCGGCCCCCGGGGGACCGGCGGCGGCCGGATCCATTGACCCGCCGTTGGCCCGGATGTTAGACAGCTGTAAGCGATATGCGCAATGGGTGTTGCACACTATGCAACGCCGAGGAGGAGGAGCCATGCCGGACCTGGCGAGCGAGCGCGTCGACCACCGATTCAAGGGCCTGCCCCCGGACGCCGAAGGCCTCACCGTCGGCGAGCTGGCGGCCGAGCGCCGGAACCTGTTCACCGGCGGGTTCACCACTCCCGTCCTCGCGCTCTCCGCCGAGTCCGTCGAGCACAACCTCCGGCTCCTGGAGGAGTACGCGCGGCGCCACGGCCTGGCCTTCGCCCCGCACGGCAAGACCTCCATGGCCCCCCGGCTCTTCGAGCGCCAGCTGGAGCACGGCGCCTGGGGCATCACCGCCGCCGTCCCCCACCAGGCCCGCGTCTACCGCGCCCACGGCATCGCCCGGATCTTCCTCGCCAACGAACTGGTCGACGCCGTCGCCCTGCGCTGGCTCGCCGCCGAACTCGACGCCGACCCCGGATTCCGCTTCGTCTGCTACGTCGACTCGGTGCGCGGCGCCGAGCTGATGGACGAGGCCCTGCGGGCGGCCGGGGCGTCCCGCCCCGTGGACGTCGTGGTCGAACTGGGCGCCGGTGAGGGGGCCCGTACCGGAGTGCGTACGGAGGCGGAGTGCGCGGCCGTGGCCGACGCGGTCGCGGCGGCCGGCACCCTGCGGCTCGTGGGCGTCGCCGGGTACGAGGGCGAGGTGCCGGCGGCCGACCCGGAGCGGGTCCGCGCCTGGCTGCGCCGACTGGTCGCGCTGGCCGCCGACTTCGACAAGGCGGGCCGCTTCGACCCGGCGGCCGGCGAGATCGTGGTGAGCGCGGGCGGCAGCGCCTGGTTCGACACGGTGGCGGAGGTCTTCGCCGAGATCCCGGACCTCTCGCTGCCCGTCCTGAAACTGCTGCGTTCCGGCGCGTACGTCTCGCACGACGACGGCCACTACCGCACGCTCACCCCCTTCAACCGGGTCCCGGCGGAGGGCGCGCTGCGGCCGGCGTTCCGCCTCTGGTCGCAGGTCGTCTCCCGGCCCACCCCCGAGCAGGCCTTCACCAACGCGGGCAAGCGGGACGCGGCGTACGACCTCCACCTGCCCGAGGCGCAGGTGGTCCGGGACGCCCGCACCGGCGCCCTCCGCCCGGCCGAGGGCATCGAGGTGACGGGCCTGTCCGACCAGCACGCCTGGCTGCGCACGGCCGCGGGCGCCCACCTGGAGGTCGGGGACTGGGTGGGCATGGGCCTGTCGCACCCCTGTACCGCCTTCGACAAGTGGCAGCTCATCCCGCTGGTCGAGGCCGACGGCACGGTCGTCGACTACGTCCGCACGTTCTTCTAGGGGGCCGTGATGGATCTCGTCATCCGCGACGCCGAGGTCGTCGACGGCAGCGGCGGCCCGTCCTACCGGGCCGACGTGGCGATCGACCGCGGCCGGATCGCCGCCGTCGTCCAGGAGGGTGCCGCGGCCGGCTGCCGGCGCCCCACCGGCCGCCGCGTCCTCGACGCCGAGGGGCTCGCCCTCTCCCCCGGCTTCATCGACATGCACGCCCACAGCGACCTCGCGCTGCTGCGCGACCCGGACCACAGCGCCAAGGCCGCGCAGGGGGTGACCCTGGAGGTGCTGGGCCAGGACGGGCTGTCGTACGCCCCCGTCGACGACCGCACCCTGGCGGAGGTCCGCCGGGCGATCACCGGCTGGAACGGCGACGGCTCCGACGTGGACCTCGACTGGCGCACGGTCGGGGAGTACCTGGACCGGCTCGACCGGGGCATCGCCGTCAACGCGGCCTACCTCGTCCCGCAGGGCACGGTCCGGATGTACGCCATGGGCTGGGAGGACCGCCCGGCGACACAGGCCGAGCTGGACCGGATGCGGCAGTTGGTCGCCGAGGGACTGGAGCAGGGCGCGGTCGGCATGTCCTCCGGGCTCACCTACACCCCCGGGATGTACGCGCCCGACGCCGAGCTGACCGAGCTGTGCCGGGTGGTGGCGCGGTACGGCGGCTACTACTGCCCGCACCACCGCTCGTACGGGGCGGGGGCGCTGCGCGCGTACGAGGAGATGGTGGCGCTCACCCGGGAGGCGGGCTGCGCGCTGCACCTGGCCCACGCCACCATGAACTTCGGCGTCAACAAGGGCCGGGCCCCCGAGCTGCTGGCCCTCCTGGACCGGGCGCTGGACGACGGCTCCGACATCAGCCTCGACACGTATCCGTACACGCCGGGCTGTACGACCCTGCTCGCGCTGCTGCCGTCCTGGGCTCAGGAGGGCGGCCCGGAGGCGGTCCTCGCGCGGCTGGCCGACGCGGGGACGGCGGAGCGCGTCCGGTACGACCTGGAGGTGACGGGTTCGGACGGCTGCCACGGGGTGCCCGTGGATTGGGACACGATCGAGATCTCGGGGGTGACCGAGCCGGGGCTCGGGGCGTACGTGGGACGGCGCGTCGACGGCTGGGACACCGCCCGCCGGCTCCTGACGGCCGACCGGCTGGGGACGACGATCCTCCAGCACGTGGGCCACGAGGAGAACGTCCGGGCGATCATGCGGCACCGGGTCCACACCGGCGGCTCCGACGGCATCCTGCAGGGCGCCAAGCCGCACCCGCGCGCGTACGGCACGTTCCCCGAGTACCTCGGCCGGTACGTGCGCGAGCTCGGCGTGCTCACCCTGGAGGAGTGCGTCGCCCATCTGACCGCCCGCCCGGCGGCCCGGCTGCGGCTGCCGGATCGGGGCCGGGTGAAGGAGGGGTACAAGGCGGACCTGGTCCTCTTCGACCCGGCGACGGTCGCGGCGGGCTCCACCTACGAGAACCCGCGCGCCCTGCCGGTGGGCATCCCGCACGTCCTGATCGACGGCCGCTTCGTCATCGAGGACGGCCGCCGGACGGACGTCCTCGCGGGCCGGGCGATCCGCCGGACGCCGGTGGGCTAGGAGGCGAGCCGGGCCCGGACCCAGGCGGGGTCGGGGTTGACGTGGGCCCGGCCCGCCACGACGACCGTCGGGACGGTCTCGTCGCCGCCGGTGGCCTCGCGCACCGCGGCCGCCGCCTCCGGGTCGCGCCAGATGTCGACCCAGTGCGCGCGGCGGGCGCGGAAGCCGAGCCGCGTCCGCAGGCGCAGGCAGTACGCGCAGCCCGGCCGCCAGTAGACGATCGGGCGCCCGTCGGCCTCGGCGAGGCGGCGGGCCTCCGCCGCGCCGGTCGACCGCGGGAAGGCCAGCGGTGAGACGGCGGCCGCGAGCGGGGCGAAGAGCAGCAGCGCGGCGAAGGCGCCGCCGGGGCTGCCCTGCGCGGCCCGGACCGCCGTGAGGGCGCCGCCGAGGGCGAGCACCAGGAGCGGCAGGGTCCAGGGACGTCGCGTCATGGCCCGGAGGCTACCGCCCCGCGCCCACCGGTCTCGCGCCCTCCGCCGCGCCGCCCGAGCGCGCGGGCGGCCACGGGTCGCGGCGGAGCCACAGGAGGCCGAGGGCGAGGACGAGCCCGGCCGCGACGAAGCCGTACCAGGGCGTGCGGCCGTCCGGCTGGGTCTCGTACACCAGCGCCGCCGAGAGGACGGCCAGCACCTGACCGGCCCGGCTGCGCCGAGCGGCGGCCGCGACGACGGCCGTGCCCCACAGCAGGTACCAGGGCTGCACCATGGGCGAGAGCGCGACGAGGGCGACCAGCGAGAGCCCGAGGCCGAGGACGGGATCGGTGCGGCCCCGGTAGGCGCGCCACGCCAGGACGGCGATCACCGCCGCGGCGGCGAGCAGCCCCGCCTGCTGGACGGCGGTCTTGACCGGACCCGGGTCGTCGGCGACCAGCGTCCCGAGGGCGAGGCCGAGGTCGCTGGTGAGCGAGAGCGGGGTGTGGATCGCGCCGGCGACGGACTGCGTGCCCAGCCAGCCGAAGCCGGTGCCGGCGAGGAGGCTCGCCCCGGCCGCGACGGCCCCGGCGACCGCGCCGGGCAGGAGCCCCTTCGCGAGGCCCCGGGCCCCGCCTCCGGCCCGACGGGCGACGAGCACCCCGATGAACAGGAGGGCGACGGCGGCCGGGGACTTCACCATCACGGCGCAGCCGACGAGGACGCTGCCCCCCACCCACCGGCCGCGCACGGCGAGCAGGACGCCGGCGAGCATGAGTCCGGCCATGATGCCGTCGTTGTGGACGCCGCCGACGACGTGGACGAGGACGAGCGGGTTGAGCACGGCGAGCCAGAGGGCCCCCTCGTCGCGGTCGAGGCCGCGCACGGCCCACACGAGGAGGGCGACCGCCGCCACCGCGACCAGCCGGAACAGCAGCACGGCCGGCACGACGGCCCCGCCGGTGAGCCGCACGACCGCCTCGGCGACCAGCAGGAACACCGGGCCGTACGGGGCGGGGGTGTCGGTCCAGTTGCCGCCGACGCTCGCCGCCGCGTCCGCGCCGAGGTCCCCGGGCCCGAGGACGGAGGGCCCGGCGCCGTACACGTCGTGGCCTTCCAGGACCATGGCGCCCTGGGCGATGTAGCTGTAGACGTCGGCGCTGTGCAGGGGCGGGGCGACGAGCAGCGGCGCGGCCCAGCAGGCCAGGGTCACCAGGGCCCGGTCCCGCGCCCCGCGCGCGAGGAGGACGCCGTACCGCCACCAGGCGAGGACGAGCAGGGTGAGGCCGAGGGCGCAGAGCACCGCCCCCAGGGCCTCGGGCCCGCTTCCGCGTGGCGCCCACACCTCGCCGCCGCCGCGCACGGGCAGCGCGCCCGCCGCGTATCCGCCGACCGTGACGCCGAGGGACCCGGCCGCACCCAGCCACCGGCACCCGGCGGCACTCAAAGCCCACATGACGGGCCAACCTACCCGCCGTCCGGCCGCGCGCCCGCGGCCCGCCACCGGGGTGGCCGCAGTGCCGCGTGCTGTCACCGGGGGCGCTTCGCCGCGCCCCTGCCCCGGCCGGGGTGGGCGGGTCCGTCCGTGGACTCCGGGTCCGCCGTTTCCGAGGGGCCGGCCGTGGACGGTTCCGCTTCGGGGGTGGCGGACCGCTCCGGCTGCTGCCGTCCGGGGCCGTCGCGGTCCGGGGCGGCGGAGGAGGGCGTTCCCCCGGACGGCCCCGCGCCGGGTGCGGACGTCTCCGGCGGGCCGGCCGTGCCGGTCCCGGCGCCGGGTGCGGTCGGGCCGCCGTCTCCCGTGGCGGAGCCGGAGCCGCTGCCGGAACCGCTGCCGGAGCCGGTGCCCGGGGACCGCGACGGGCCGCCGGAGGCGCCGGTCCCGCCGGCGGAGGGGTCGGCCTGGATGAGGGCGGGCAGCCCGCCCCCGCCGTCCCCGGCCGGGGCGCCCGGCCCACCGCCCGTACGGGATCCACCGCCGAACAGGGCCGCCGCGGCGAGGCCCAGGACGGCGGCCCCGCCCGTGGCGACGAGCCACACCGGGCCGCGCCCGCGCCGGGCGGGGGCGTGACGGCGGCGCCCGCGCGGGGCGCTGCGGGGCAGGTCGTCGCTCATGGCCCGGATTGTAGGGAGCACGACACCCCGGGTGCGATCCGGGTCACACCGGCTGCCCCGGCGGGCGCGCCGCGCCGTCCGACGTGTCCGAGAACACGAGGCGCCCCGCTCCCGCCCGCCGTAAGCTCTCGTCATGCAGGTGATCCAGTCCACGAAGCTCGCCAACGTCTGTTACGAGATCCGGGGCCCGGTGCTCGAAGAGGCGATGCGGCTCGAAGCGGCGGGGCATCGCATCCTCAAGCTCAACACGGGAAATCCGGCCGCCTTCGGCTTCGAGTGCCCGCCCGCCATCCTCGAGGACGTGCTGCGCAACCTCTCCGACGCGCACGGTTACGGGGACGCCAAGGGCCTGCTGTCGGCCCGCCGCGCGGTGATGAGCCACTACGAGACGAAGGGCATCCCGCTCTCCGTCGAGGACATCTACCTCGGCAACGGCGTCTCGGAGCTCATCCAGATGTCGATGCAGGCGCTCCTGGACGACGGCGACGAGGTGCTGGTCCCCGCGCCGGACTATCCGCTGTGGACGGCCTCGGTCTCGCTGGCCGGGGGGACGGCGGTGCACTACCGCTGTGACGAGCAGGCCGACTGGATGCCGGACCTGGCGGACATCGAGCGGAAGATCACGGACCGCACCAAGGCGATCGTGATCATCAACCCGAACAACCCGACGGGCGCCGTCTACGACGACGAGATGCTGCGCTCCCTGACGGAGATCGCCCGCCGCCACAACCTCGTGGTCTGTTCGGACGAGATCTACGACAAGATCCTCTACGACGGCGTCACGCACACGCCGACGGCGGCCATCGCGCCGGACCTGCTCGTGCTCACCTTCAACGGGATGAGCAAGAACTACCGGGTGGCCGGCTTCCGCTCCGGCTGGCTCGCGGTCTGCGGCCCGAAGCACCACGCCTCCTCGTACATCGAGGGCCTGACGATCCTGGCCAACATGCGGCTGTGCGCCAACATGCCGGCGCAGCACGCGGTGGCCGCCGCGCTCCAGGGCCGGCAGTCGATCGAGGACCTGGTGCTGCCGGGCGGGCGGCTGCTCGAGCAGCGGGACACGGCGTACGAGCTGCTGACGCGGATCCCCGGGGTGACGTGCGTGAAGCCGAAGGGGGCGCTGTACCTCTTCCCGCGGCTCGACCCGAACGTCTACAAGATCAAGGACGACCGGCAGATGGTCCTGGACCTGCTGCGGGCGGAGAAGATCATGGTCGTGCACGGGACGGGCTTCAACTGGCACGAGCCGGACCACTTCCGGATCGTGACGCTGCCGGCCGCGGCGGACCTGGCGGACGCGGTGACGCGGATCGGCCGCTTCCTGGACGGATACAGCCAGCCGTGACCGCCTGACGGGCCCCGTGACGGGCCCTTCGGCGCCCGAACCGGACGCCGCTCAACTTTAGAACGAATCTAAGCTAGGATGGCTTCCCGAGCAGTCAGGAGGCCATCCCCATGTACGAACCGATCCGCACCAAGTCGGTCCATCGGATGGCCGACGACGACCACGCGTACCCGCACCGCTCCCGCGAGGAGGAGCTGGACATCCAGCTCGCGGGACACCTCGCCGCCCTGCTCGCCGTCACCGACGAGCTGGGCGACACGGAGGCCGGCGAGCTCATCGCCCGGCAGGTGGCGCGGCTGCGCGGCGCGCCGCCCGCGCGGCACGCGGGCCTGAGCGGCTCCTCCGCCCAGGCCCTGCACCGCAAGGCGCACGCCCTCGCGGGCCGCGCACTGGTCGTCGCCGCCTCCCGGGCCGACACCGCCGCCGCGATCCTCGCCGCCGAACGCATGGACGCGCACACCGCGGCACTGGCCGGGGACTCCCTGGTCGCCGCCCCCTGACGGCCCCGGTCCGCGCGCCACGAACCGCGCGGACCGGGTGCCACCCATCCGCCGCGTACGCTCCGGCGCCTGACGACCCGTCCGGCCGGCCGCCCCGCGCGCGCCGCCTCACGTACCGCCCGCCTCCCGTGCCCACCGTCCTCCGCGCCACCCGCCGCCCACACGCGCCCGGCCCCCGGAGCCTGAGGGGGCTCCGGGGGCCGGAGGGGTCGTGGTGGGCCGTCGTGACCCCACTGGTCAGGGCGGAATGTCGGGGCAACCCACCACGAGTGTGCGGTGCGGGATCAGCCCAGGCGCTTCACGAGCGCGTGGTACTGGTCCCACAGCTCCTTCGGCGTGTGGTCGCCGAAGGTGTTCAGGTGGTCGGGGACGAGGGCGGCCTCTTCGCGCCACACGTCACGGTCGACCGTGAGCAGGAACTCCAGGTCCTCGGCCGGGAGGTCCAGGCCGTCGGTGTCGAGGGAGTCGGCGGTCGGCAGGATGCCGATCGGGGTCTCGACGCCCTCCGCCTTGCCGTCGAGGCGCTCGACGATCCACTTCAGGACGCGGCTGTTCTCACCGAAGCCGGGCCAGACGAACTTGCCCGCGTCGTTCTTGCGGAACCAGTTCACGTAGTAGATCTTCGGCAGCTTCGACGCGTCCGCGGAGGCGCCGACCTTGACCCAGTGCGCCATGTAGTCGCCCATGTTGTAGCCGCAGAACGGCAGCATGGCGAAGGGGTCGCGGCGCAGCTCGCCGACCTTGCCCTCGGCGGCGGCGGTCTTCTCGGAGGCGACGTTCGCGCCGAGGAAGACGCCGTGGTTCCAGTCGAAGGACTCGGTCACCAGCGGTACGGCGGAGGCGCGGCGGCCACCGAAGAGGATCGCGGAGATCGGGACGCCCTTGGGGTCCTCCCACTCGGGGGCGATCGTCGGGCACTGGGCGGCCGGGACGGTGAAGCGGGCGTTGGGGTGGGCGGCCGGGGTGCCGGACTCCGGCGTCCAGTCGTTGCCCTTCCAGTCGGTGAGGTGGGCGGGCGGCTCCTCCGTCATGCCCTCCCACCACACGTCGCCGTCGTCGGTGAGCGCGACGTTGGTGAAGACGGAGTTGCCCCACAGGGTCTTCATGGCGTTGGCGTTGGTGTGCTCGCCGGTGCCGGGCGCGACGCCGAAGAAGCCGGCCTCGGGGTTGATCGCGTAGAGGCGGCCGTCCTCACCGAAGCGCATCCAGGCGATGTCGTCGCCGATGGTCTCGACCGTCCAGCCGGAGATCGTGGGCTCCAGCATGGCGAGGTTGGTCTTGCCGCAGGCGGACGGGAAGGCGGCGGCGACGTACTTCGACTCGCCCTGCGGCGGGGTCAGCTTCAGGATGAGCATGTGCTCGGCGAGCCAGCCCTCGTCGCGGGCCATGACGGACGCGATGCGCAGGGCGTAGCACTTCTTGCCGAGCAGGGCGTTGCCGCCGTAGCCGGAGCCGTACGACCAGATCTCGCGGGTCTCGGGGAAGTGCGAGATGTACTTGGTGGAGTTGCAGGGCCACGGCACGTCCTGCTGCCCCTCCGCCAGCGGGGCGCCGAGGGTGTGGACGGCCTTGACGAAGAAGCCGTCGGTGCCGAGCTCGTCGAGGACGGCCTGTCCCATGCGGGTCATGGTGCGCATGGAGACGGCGACGTAGGCGGAGTCGGTGATCTCGACGCCGATGGCGGAGAGCGGGGAGCCGACGGGGCCCATGCAGAACGGGACGACGTACATCGTCCGGCCCTTCATCGAGCCGCGGAAGATGCCCTTCTCGCCCGCGAAGATCTCCTTCATCTCCGCCGGGGCCTTCCAGTGGTTGGTCGGGCCCGCGTCCTCCTCCTTCTCGGAGCAGATGAAGGTCCGGTCCTCGACGCGCGCGACGTCGGTCGGGTCGGAGGCGGCGTAGTACGAGTTCGGGCGCTTGACCTCGTCGAGCTTCTTGAAGGTTCCCTTGGCGACGAGCTCCTCGCACAGGCGCTCGTACTCGGCCTCGGAACCGTCGCACCAGACGATGTTGTCGGGCTGGGTGATCTCGGCGATCTCGTTCACCCAGGAGACGAGCTCCTGGTGCTGGGTCGGAAGGGTCTGGGGAGCCGCGTTGTCGCGCGCCACGATTGCTCCTTGTAGAGGGGTTTTTGGGTGTGTGCCCCGTGGGGGCCGCGACCCGGATGCTTCGTAGCTGCTCATCCGGTGCCGACCGCACTCATTTGATCATCCGATGGAACCGCCCATATGTCCAGAGGGCCGCACACGTGAGCATCGCCACTCATATCCGGAACCTACGGGGCCGTAGATACGATGGGGTCCTATGACAGCTGCCACACCGGACGTGTCCTCCGCCGAGCCCGGTCCGATCGAACAAGCCCTGTCCCTCCCGCTGAAGCCGCGGCTCAGAGGCTGGCTGCACGCGGGCATGTTCCCCGCGGTGATCGTGGCGGGCGTCGTCCTCGTCGCCCTCGCCGGTTCCCCCCGCGCCCGGATCGCCTGCGGGATCTACGTGCTCACCGCGTGCCTCCTCTTCGGCATCAGCGCCCTCTATCACCGGGGCGACTGGGGTCCGCGCGGCGAGGCCGTCCTGCGGCGCCTCGACCACGCCAACATCTTCCTGATCATCGCGGGCACCTACACCCCGCTCACCCTGTTGCTCCTGCCCGACTCCACGGCGAAACCGCTCATGTGGGCGGTCTGGGCGGCCGCGGCCGCCGGCATCGCCTTCCGCGTCTTCTGGGTCGGCGCCCCGCGCTGGCTCTACACCCCCTGCTACATCGCGATGGGCTGGGCCGCCGTCTTCTACCTCCCCGACTTCCTGCGGACGGGCGGCATCGCCGTCCTCGTCCTCGTGGTGATCGGCGGCCTGCTCTACAGCGCGGGCGGTGTCGTGTATGGCATCAAGCGTCCCAACCCCTCCCCGCGCTGGTTCGGCTTCCACGAGGTCTTCCACGCCCTCACCCTGGCCGCCTTCATCGCCCACTACGTCGGCATCTCGCTCGTCGCCTACCAGGCCTGAGCTGCGACCATGAGGCCCATGGCGGCCGAAGAGACCCCTCCTGCCCCGCTGCGGGAGCGCAAGAAGCAGAAGACCCGTGCGGCGATCCGGGAGGCCGCCCGCCGACTCGTCGCCGAGCGCGGCTGGGAGGCGGCCACCCTCGACCGGATCGCCGCCGGCGCCGAGGTCTCCCCCTCCACCGTCCTGCGCTACTTCCCCGTCCGCGAGGACATCCTCCTCACCGACGAGAACGACGAGCTCCTCGAAGCCCGGCTGCGGGCCCGCCCGGCCGGCGAGGACCCCCTCGAATCCCTCCGCGCGGTCGTCCTCGACGCGATCCGCACCGCGCTCGACACCGAGCCGGACGAAGTGCGGCTGCGCGCCCGGCTCATGGCGGAGATCCCCGCCGTCCGCGCCCGGCTCACCGAGACCACCGCCATGACCGGGCGCCGGCTCGCCCGCGCCCTCGCCGACCGCACCGGCCGCGCCGCCGACGACCTGGAGGTGCGGGTCTTCACGGCGGCCGTCCTCGGCGCGCTCCGCGAGACCACGCTCTACTGGGCCGAACACGGCCTCGGCGACGACCTCGTGGACCTCCTCGACCGCGCCCTCGACACCCTCAGGACCGGCCCGGCGCTCCCAGCGCGCCCCTGAGGACCCGCGCCGACTCGGGGTTGTCCGCGCACCCCCACACCCCGTGCGGGCAGTAGTCCGTCACCGTCTGGTAGACCGGCCGGTGCGCCGCGAACCAGTCGAGCATCCCCCGGACGTACGCCGGGTTGTCGCCGTTCCGGAACAGCCCCCACTCCGGGTACGAGACGGGCTTGCCGCGCTCCGCCGCGAACCGCACGTGGTGCGCGAGCCCGTACTCCTCGGTCACCTGCTCCTCGAAGGAGACCCCGGCCGGCTGGTCGTAGGCGTCCATCCCGATGATGTCCACCACGTCGTCACCCGGATAGCACTCCGGCCACGGCACCGCGTCCCGCCCCCGGCTCGGGGTGAAGTCGAACCGGAACCGCTGCCCGGCCACGCCCCGCAGCTCCGCCACGACCCGCCGCCAGTACGTCTTCCAGGCCACCGGGTCCGGCCCGCAGCGGTGGCTGTACGTCGTGCCGTTCATCTCCCAGCCCAGGACCAGGATCGCGTCGGCGAGCCCGTGCGCGACGAGCCGCTCCCCCAGCGTCCGGAAGTGCCCGTCGAAGTCCCCGGCCGCGCCGCGCCGCAGCTGCGCCCGCACCTCCGCGTCCGGCAGCCCCTCCTCGTTCCGCTCCAGGAGCGGCACGTTGAGGACGAACAGCCGCCCCGGCCGCTCCGCCTTCCAGCGCGCCCACGGACCGAACAGGGCCGGGTGTCCCTCGATGTTGGACCAGCGGTCGCCCGGCAGATAGGTGTGCCCGACGCTCAGCGGGGTGCCGCCGAGCCAGGCCTGCACCCCCGCCATGCGCCGTACCCCGGCCTCGTCGGAACCGGTGAAGAAGCCCGAGGGGACCCGGGCCACCGGCGGCCGCTCCGCCTCCGGCACGGGGCGCGCGGCGGTGTGCCGGTCACCGGGCGCGAGCCGGTCGTACGGCAGCAGGAACACCAGAACGGCCGCGAGCAGCACGGTGAGTGCGGCCCGCGGCCGGGTGGGGAGGCGTCTCACGTCAGCTCGTCCAGAAGTCCCACCACCGGGTCAGGATCAGCATCCCGATGATCCCGAGGTGCAGGACGGGCGGGGCGAAGGCGAAGTCGCCGAAGAAGGCACGCACGGCGGCGGGGGCGGGCAGCACCCCGGTCCGTACGTTGTGCGCGGTGACGTACCAGAACATGAGGACGGTGGCCGTCCAGGCCAGGCAGCACCACAGGCACAGCGCGTGGATCTCGTACAGCGACTGGTGCATGAGCCAGGTGCAGAAGCCGACGCCGAACAGCATCCCGGCGTTCAGTCCAAGCCAGAACCAGCCCCGGTAACGCGCCCCTGCGAGGAGGCCGGCCCCGACGGCGACGACGGCCGCGTACGTGACGAGGCCGAGCATCGGGTTCGGGAAGCCGAAGACCGACGCCTGCGCGCTCTTCATGATGTTTCCGCAGGACACCACCGGGTTGAGGCTGCATCCCGGCTGGAAGCCGGGGTCCTCCAGGAGCTTGAACTTGTCGAGCGTGATGACCCATGCGGCGAGCACCCCGGCCGCGCCGGTGACCATCAGCGTCCAGGCCAGGGCCCGGCCCGCCCCGGCCGGTCCCGGCCTCTCCCCGTCCCGCGCGAGCCGCCGCTGCCCCGGTACGCCCCGGACGTCCACCGTCGCCATGTCGCCGCCGCCCGCTCAGCCCTGCAGGCGCCGGACCGGCAGCACGGCGTGGCCCCCGACCGCCAGGGCGTCCTCGCCGGCGAAGTAGGAGCGCAGCTGCTCCTCCGAGATCGGCTCGCCGGGCGCGGCCTCGGGCCAGGGGCGGACGGAGCAGATCAGGTAGACGTGTCCGAGCTTCTCGGCCGCCGCCTCCCACTCCTCCGACACCGAGCACTGCACCTTGATGTACGGCAGGGTGAGGACCGCCTGCCGGGCCTCGAGGAGGAGGTGGGCGTCGACGCCGGAGTCCTGGGAGGCGTCGACGACCGGCCCGCCGACGGGCAGGCCCATGCCCTCCACGGCGGCCCGCAGCGCCTCCACGCAGGCCTCGGGGCCGTCGAGGCCGTTGCCGAGCGAATACACCATCACGTACGGGGCGGCCGGCTTCTCCTCGGTGGGGCCGGTGACCCAGAAAACGGTGGAGAGGATGCCCAGCGGGGAGACGCTGCGCGCCTCGGAAACGGCGGGGGAAGAAGTCATGGGTCCGGATGCTAGTGCTCCGGGGCCTCTCTTCCCGCGCCCCATTCACCCGATCGGCCGACATTCACCCGGTGGGAATTTCTCCCACAACGAATCGGGGTTTTCCTCGTTATTCCCTCAGGGCATTTCCCTCCGCCGGTGGCGGGGGCCTGACGGACCACCAGGAGATCACTCATGACCTTCCCGCGCCGCCTCGCACTCCGGTCCCTCCTCACCCTGACCGCCGCCGCCTTCACCGGTGGCGCGCTCGCCCGCATCGCCGTCGCGCCCCGGGGCGGGGCGGCGGGCGCCGGCGAGCCGTCCGGCCGGACGTTCGACGAGATGTACCGGGGCCGCCGCATCCAGGGGCGCCCGGCGCCCGCCGGCGGGACCGAGGTCCTGGTCGACGGCCGGCCGCTGCACGTGATGCGCTGCGCGGACGGCGGTTTCCTGACCCCCATCGATCACTACCAGACCTATCCGACGCCGCTGGCGGCCACGCGCGCGGCCGTGGACGAGCTGGGGTCCGCGCCGCTGTCCCGCTTCGCCGCCGCCCATGGCGTCCACCCGGGAGGGAGTCCCCGTGGCGTACACGCGTAAGAACCAGCGTGATCTGACCGGCGCGGAGCGGAAGAAGTTCGTCGCCGCCGTCCTGGAGCTCAAGCGGACGGGGGTGTACGACCGGTTCGTCCGCACCCACATCGAGCACTACACGGCCGACGGGGAGGGCAAGCTGCGGGTCGCCCACATGGCGCCGAGCTTCCTGCCCTGGCACCGCAAGTTCCTGCTGGAGTTCGAGCGCGAGCTGCGCCGGGTCGACCCCACGGTGAGCGTGCCCTACTGGGACTGGACGCGGGACAACTCGCCGGCCTCGCCGCTCTGGTCGGACGACTTCATGGGCGGCAACGGCCGCCGCTCCGACCTGCAGGTGATGACGGGCCCGTTCGCCCACGCGGGCGGGCGCTGGACGATCAACCACGCCATGACCGAGGGCCGTTTCCTGACCCGGGACCTCGGCCGGCCCCGGGACCCGATCACGCTGCCCACCCCGGCCCAGCTGGAGGAGGTCATGCGGGAGCGGACGTACGACGTGGCGCCCTGGAACTCGACCAGCGCCTCCGGCTTCCGCAACCGGCTGGAGGGCTGGGCGGCCGGCCAGGGCAACGAACGCTTCCGGATCCACAACCGGGTGCACCGCTGGGTCGGCGGCCTGATGCTCGGCGGCGCCTCGGTCAACGATCCGGTGTTCTGGCTCCACCACTCGTTCGTGGACCTGGTCTGGTCGCGGTGGCAGCAGCGGAACCCGGGGGCCGCCTATCTTCCGGCGGAACCGCCGCCGCTCGGCGACGCTCAGTACCGCAAGGTGGTGGCACGGCACCAGCCGATGACGCCCTGGGGCGTCACCCCGGCGCAGATGCTCGACCACAGCGCGATCTACCGGTACGCCTGACGAGGGGTGGACGGGCGCGCTGTTCACGCGGAAGCGGCCCCCCGGCGGATGCGCGGGGGGCCGCTCCGTGCGGACCGGTGAGATCAGCCGCCGTAGCCGCCGTCGTGGTGGTGACCGTCGATGTTGGCGCAGACGTTGCCGAACGCCGGGTTCAGCAGGCCGATGATGTCGACGGTGTTGCCGCACAGGTTGATCGGCACGTGGACCGGGACCTGGACGACGTTGCCCGAGATGATACCGGGGGAGGCGGCGGCGACGGCCTCGGCGCCCGAGTCGGCGACGGCCATGCCGGCTCCGCTGAGGGCAACGGCACCCGTGCCGGCGAGGACAGCGGCAGCCTTCGCGATGCGAGACATCAGGAACTCCTTGAGCGTGGAAAGTCGACCGCGAGAATCACGGCCACACAGTCCCCTTCAACGCCGTAAAGCCACAGGGGTAACGGCTTTTAGGCCGGATGGGACGGAATGAAAAGATGAAGGCCCGCGGGCCGGTGGTCCGTCCGTCGCCGGATGCGACGGCCGTACCTCCGGGCCCGCGGGCCGCGGCCATGCGACAAGCCTTCCGGTGCAACGAGCAACGACCCTTGGGGTAGCGGGGAAGAATCGTGTCTTCACCCGTCGGGCCGCCGATCGCGCACAGGACCGCTCGTGAGCCCTACGGCTGGGCCAGACCGAGCTGCGGCTGCAGCGCCCCCTTCGCGGCGGCGGTACGGACACCGGCGTCCGGCAGCCTGAGCTCCGGGAGCCCGTACCTGTCGCCGTCCGGCAGGCCCACCGGGCTGCCGACCTCGGCGGCGGGGGTGATCGCGGCGAGGGGCGAGTCGGGGCTGGTGAGCTGGGCCGTGCCGGGCCGGCTGCCGTCGATGAGCTCCGGGAGCGGGGCGGCGAGGTCGGTCTCCGGCAGCGTGCTGGTGAACGGCACCTCCGGCAGACCGATGTCCGGCAGGGTCTGCCCCTCGTGGAAGACGGTGGGGGCGCCCGGCATGAGCAGCGGGACACCGGTGTCCACGGTCGGCGCGTCCATCGGGATCACCGGCTCCAGGCCGTGGAGCGGTACGACCACCGGGGCCTCGGCCGCGGAGGCGGGGGCGGCCATGGCCGCGGAGGCGAGAGCGGTCATCAGAAGGCCCAGACCGGCTTGTGAGCGCAGGTTCATGACGTGCGGGTGCCCTTCGGAGGGTGGCGAACGGTAGCGGTGGAACTGTGTTCTTGAACGAGCCCTCCGGGGGAAACGTCGCGAGAATTCGCCCGTGTGCAGCAACGTGAAGGGTCCTCACCGGTGACGGTGAGGACCCTTGTTGACAGGCGGTCGGCCCGTGCGTCAGTGCAGGCGGTCGGTGCGCCCGGCGCGGATCGCGCGTCCGGCACGGACGCGGATGAGCGCTCCGCCGACGAGCAGGGCGGCGCCGGTGGCCGCGGCGCCCGCCAGGACGGCGGTGTCGCTTCCGGTGTCGGGGAGTTGCGGCTTGCCCGGCCCGGTCGGCCCCGGGTGGGTCGGGGTGGCGGGGGGCGTGGTCGGCTCACCGGGGTGGGTGGGCGGAGTGGTCGGGGGCTCGGTCGGCTCGCCCGGGTGGTGGGGCGGCGTGGTGGGCGGCTTCGTCGGCTCACCGGGGTGCGTCGGGTGCCCCGGCTTCGTCGGCTCGCCCGGGTGGGTGGGCGGCTTTGTCGGCGGCTTGGTCGGCTCGCCCGGCTCGCCGGTCTGCTCCGGGGGTGTCGTCGGCGGCTTGGTCGGCGGCTTCGTCGGCTCGCCGGGGTGGGTGGGGTGGGTGGGCGGCTTGGTCGGCGGCTTCGTCGGCTCGCCCGGGTGGGTGTGCGTGGGGTGCCCCGGCTTCGTCGGCTCGCCCGGGTGCGTGGGGTGCGGGCCCGGGGAGGTCGGGTGGGGGCCGGGGGTCGTCGGGTGCCCCGGCGACGTGGGCTGCGGGCCGGGGTGGTCGGGGGTCTCCTCGTCCGGACCGTCCCCGTAACCGTCGGGGTCCTCGGTGGCCCGGGCGCAGAGGTCCCGGAGCGCCTGCCGCGCCTGGCCGGCGAGCTCGCCGGGGTTCACCGAGACCCCGCACAGGTCCACCGCGGGAGGAGCCTGTCGGTGGTGGCCCGCTCCGGGGACCGGTGTGTCGCCCGTGGAGTTCGCCGCCACGGCGAGACCTCCGGTCAGCGACAGGATGCCCGTCGCGGCTGCGGCGGTGAGCAGCTTCCTGGTGTCGATGGATCGCATACCGCTCTTCCTCTGGAGAACGCGGGACTCGGGGACTCCGGACGGACGCGCCGCGGTGACTGCGGCGTGTGATCGAGCACGGCCGTCCTCGGTCTCTCCACGAGCCAACCTGCCGTGGATGTTGGGCGAGAGCGTATGGAGCGGTGCACGACGAAGACCCGGCCCCACACGGCGGCGAATCAGAAAATCATTCGATCAGCCGATCTCCCTGGGCAGTGGTGTCGCGAGCCGGGGAGCGTCCGTCGGGGCCGGGTTGGAGCGGGGGTCCTTTCCGGAGGATGCGGGACCGCGCGACGTGGCCGGCCGCGCGGGAAGGGGCGCGGCGCCCCCGCCGCCGGGGAGGTGTCAGCCTCCCAGCGGGAGGCCGCCGAGCAGCGGCGCCTTCTTGCCGGCCCCCTTGAGCTTCCCGGCGGCGTCGCCCACGGCCTTGACCGCGGGGGCCTCCGTGGTGCTGCCCAGCGCGTCCGTCTCCAGGCCCTCGCTGGAGATCGCGTCGAGCCCCCCGTCCAGGCTGGTCGGAAGCTGCGGGCCCGCGGCCATGGCGGGCGCGGCGGCACCCAGGGCCATGACGGAACCGGCGATGATCGCGGCGACCTTGGTGGGCTTCATGGAGAAAGTCCTTCCTCTGAGCGTCCATACGTTTTTTCGGCGGACAAGTCACTGATCACGCGGGGAAGTTGACCTGACCCCGCGCGTCGTTCTGCTTCTGTAACGAGACGCGCGCTCCCCGGAAACTCCGGAAGGAAGGATTTCTCGGCACCGCACCCGAATGAAGGGGCCGGCCCGCCGTGCCGGACAAGGGAAATCCGTACCGGCCCGGGAAAACCGGGCCGGTACGGCGTGATCGGTGCGCCGCCGTCAGCGGACGGGCGCCACCGGTGCGGCCGAGGACGCCGGCGCGGCCGGCGACACGGGTCCGAGAAGGGCGCCGAGCAGGGCGGGGAGGTCGAGGAGACCGGCGGCGTCCGGCGCGGGAGCGGCGGGACGGGCGGGCGCGGCGGGCGCGGCCGGAGCGGCCGGAGCGGCGGGCGTGGCCGGAGCGGCGGGCGTGGCCGGAGCGGCGGGGGTGGCGGGCGCCGGGGCCTGCGGCAGGGAAGCCGGGGCCTCGGGGCGGGCCGCCGCGGCGGTGTCCTTCGCGGCGGCGACCGCCTTCGCGATCTTGGCGTCGAACGCCTCGGTGGCCGCGGCGGAGAGCCGGCCTTCGGCCTTGATCGTCGCGAGGAGTTCGTCCACCGCGTCGTTCACCGCCTCCGTGAGGGAGTCGGCGCTCTCCGCCGCGGCGGAGGTGTCGCCGACGGGCGCCGGGGCGGCGGCGGTGGTGGTGGGCACGGGGGGCGGCTGGTGGGTGTCGGCGGCGGCGGTTCCCGCCGCACCGAGGGCGAGGGCGGCGGAGGCGGCCAGGACGGTGAGGCGGAGGGGCGCCTGGGGACGCATAGGTGTTCCCTTTCGGTACGCGTCGGACAACTTCCTCCTCACCGTGCCTGCGGGTATACCTCTCCGCAACGGGCAGACTACACAGCGCCATGCCCCCGTTCGGGTGAATCCACCCTCCTGACCTGCCACTCCCAGGGGCGTACGCCGTTGCACCGGGCGGCGCACGAGGGTGCGTCCGAACGGGCCGAGGCCGGCACGCACGCCCCGGAGGGGGTGGCGCACCGGCCTCGGAAGGACCGTGATCCGCTGCGGGATCAGGCGTTGACGCAGACGTTGCCGAAGGCGGGGTTGAGCAGCGCGATGATGTTGATGGTGTTGCCGCAGACGTTGATCGGCACGTGGATCGGCACCTGCACGACGTTGCCGGACACGATGCCCGGGGACGCCGCGGCCACGCCCGCGGCCCCGGCGTCGGCCGTGGCCACACCGGCGGTACCCGCCACGGACGCGGCGATGACGGCGGACACGACTGCAGCCTTTGCGATACGGAACATGGGGAAGCGCTCCTCGATCGATTGCGAACCACTGGAACCGGAAGGTCAGCGGTGTGACCGGATCTGCCCGGCTCCTTCAACAACGCGGTTCTCTTTATTCGGTTGCTCTCCCGAATGGGTGACTCCCCGGTCTCCTTTGGGCCATCAGAGGGGTATTCGAGCGGGTGAGCCGGGGAATGGCACAACACGCCCAACGAGGAACCGGGCGCGCGGATACGGAAGTTACTCTTGATGAGTATCTCCTGCTTACCAACGCCCGGAATCATCGTTATAACGTTCATCTACGTCGCTCACGGTCCCGTCGGGCGGACACCCATTTCGCACGCTCGACAGCTTCCTCTTCCCCTGCCCTCACGGGCGTTTCCTTGTTTCTCTCATCGAAGGGGAGAACCTGTATGCGGAATTCAGCGGTTCTCGCTGTGCGCCGCGGCGTGCCACACACCTGGCGGGCGGCGCTTTCCCCACGGGCGGACACCGGACGCTGACATGCTGCCTCCACGAGCACCGAACTCACCCCTCTCCGTCCTGCACGCGGTCCAGCCCGGGGACGGGGGCGTCGCCCGTGTCGTCGTGGATCTGGTCCGCGACCAGATCCGTGCAGGGACCCGGGTCACCGTCGCCTGTCCGCCCGGCACGCCGCTCGCCGCCGCCGTCCGCGCCGAGGGCGCCGGCGTGTACGCGTGGCGGGCGGGGCGCGACCCCGGCCCCGGCCTGGTCCGCGAGACGCTCGGCCTCGCCCGGCTGATCCGTACCGCGCGCCCGGACCTGGTCCACGCCCACAGCGCCAAGGCGGGGCTGTGCGCCCGGCTGGCCGTCCGGGGGCGGATCCCGACCCTGTACCAGCCGCACGCCTGGTCCTTCGAGGCGGTCGACGGGACGACCGCCGCGCTGGCGCGCGCCTGGGAGCGCTTCGGGGCCCGCTGGGCGGACCGGATCCTCTGCGTGAGCGAGGCCGAGCGCCGTACGGGCGAGGCGGCCGGGGTCACCGCGGCCTGGTCGGTGGTCCACAACGGGGTGGACGTGGCCCGCTTCGCGAGCGACGGCCCGCCCCGCAACCCGGCGCCGACCGTCGTCTGCGTGGGCCGGCTCTGCCGGCAGAAGGGGCAGGACGTGCTCCTCGCCGCCTGGCCCGCCGTCCTCGCCGACGTGCCCACGGCCCGGCTGGTGCTGGTGGGCGACGGCCCGGACGGGGACCGGCTGCGGGCGTCGGCCGGCCCGTCGGTGCGGTTCACCGGCGCCGTCGACGACACCGCCCCCTGGTACCGGGCCGCGGACGTGGTCGTCCTGCCGTCCCGTTGGGAGGGCATGGCGCTCGCGCCCCTGGAGGCGATGGCGAGCGGTCGTCCGGTGGTGGTCGGCGACGTGGACGGCGCGCGGGAGAGCCTTCCGCCGGCCCACGCGCCCCTGTGCCTGGTCCCGCCCGAGGACCCGGCCGCGCTCGCCGCCGCGCTCGGCCGCCTCCTCGGCCGGCCGGAGCTGCGGGAGCGCCTGGGCCGCGAGGCCCGTGAACACGTACTCAGCAGTTTCGATGTGCGGCGCACCGGCGCGGCCGTCGCGGAGCTCTACCGCGAGCTGGCCGGAGTGCGGGGCACCGAGCACAGAGAGCCGATTGCGCAGTGACCACGGAAAGCACCAGCGTTCCTCCCTCCCCCGGTTCGTGGCCCGCCGCGGGCCCGGTCTTCGGCGTCGCCTCGCTGGCCCCCCGGCACGGCGCGCCGCGCCGGCTCCCGCCCGCCCGGCACCGCAGGTCTCGGGCCCGTTCCGGCCGGCTGCCGCTGGTGGTGGCCGACTGCCTGGCCGTCCTCGCGGCAGCCGTGCCGCTCGGCGCCGCGCACCGGGACCCGCGACTGCTCCTGCCGATCGCCGCGCTCGTCCTGCTCCTCGGCCGGCGCGGCGGGCTCCACCGTCCGGCGGCGCACGTGCGGATGCTCGACGAGCTGCCCGCGCTGGCCTCCCGCGCCGGGGTCGCCTGGTGTGTCGCGGCGGCGGCGGTCGCCGCGTACTCCCCGGCCCTCGCCTTCGGGCCGCTGCGCCTCGCGGCGGCGTACGGCACGCATGTGGCGGTGGTGTCGGTGCTGCGGGGGCTGGTGCTCGCCCACCGGCGGCGGGTGGCGCGGGCGCACCCCCGGTCGGCGCTCGTCGTCGGCGCGCCGGGCGCGGCGCGCCGGTTCGCGGCGGCGGCCCTGCAGCATCCCGAGTACGGGGTGCGGCCGGTCGGGATCGTCGGCGTCAGGGAGGACGGTGGCGCGGCGGCGCCGACGCACGGGGAGCCGGGGCTCCCGGTGCTCACGACGACCGAGGCGATCCACCGGGCCGTCATCCAGAACACCGTGCGGGACGCCGTGTTCCTGCTGGACGACCCCGGGCTGGTGACGCTGTTCCAGCAGTACGGCTGCACGACCTGGCGGGTCGGCGGGGAACGGCAGGACGGGCCCATGGGCGAGCACCTGTGGGGGTACGCCTGGCGCCGTCTCGTACCGCCGGAGGAGCGGCCCGGCCTCACCGCCAAGCGCCTCCTCGACATCGCGTTCGCCGTTCCCGCGCTGGCGCTGGCCCTGCCGGTGCTGCTGCTGTGCGCGCTCGCGGTGCGGCTCGCCGACGGACCGGGGGTCCTCTTCCGGCAGGAGCGGGTGGGCCGGCACGGCCGCCACTTCACCCTCCTGAAGTTCCGTACGCTGCGCCCCTCCGACGAGACGGAGTCGGCGACCCGCTGGAACGTGGCGGGCGACCGGCGGATGAGCGCGGTCGGGAGCTTCCTGCGGAAGTCCTCGCTCGACGAACTGCCGCAGCTGTGGAACATCCTCAGGGGCGACATGAGCCTCGTCGGGCCGCGCCCCGAACGCCCCTACTTCGTGGCCCAGTTCAGCAAGGTGCACGCCGGGTACGCCGACCGGCACCGGATGCCGGTCGGGCTGACCGGGCTCGCGCAGGTGCACGGGCTGCGCGGTGACACCTCGATCGAGGACCGCTGCCGCTTCGACAACCACTACATCGACCACTGGTCGCTCTGGCAGGACGTCTGCATCCTGATCCGCACGGCTGCCGGGCTGCTGCGGCCCACGGGGAGCTGAGATGGCCACGGCCGTGACGGCCGAAGCCCCGCCGTCCGCCGCCGCGGTGCCGGCGGAGGGGTGGAGGACGGAGGCGGTTCGGGACACGGCCCGGCGGGCCGCGTACCTGTCGCCCGTCCTCGCCGTGATCGCGCTCCTGCTCGCCCCGGGCGGCGGCGGGGCCGAGGACGGCACCGGCGGGACGGGCTCGCTCGCGGACGCGGCCTCCGGACTGCTCGTCCTGGTCTGTCTCGTCCGGGTGCTGCGCGAGCGGGCCCGGCCGCTGACCCGGACGGCGGCCGTCGTCCTCGGGCTGCCGGTCCTCGGGATCTGTCTCGCGGCGATCACCTCCCACGACCCCGGGGCGAGCCTGCCGGGCGTCGCCCGGTACGCGCAGGTCTTCGTCCTCGTCCCGGCGGCCGTGTTCCTGACGGTCCGGGACCGGCGGGACGCCACCGTCGTCGCCTGGGCGCTGGTCGTCCTCGCGCTGCTCCAGGGCGCGGTGGGCGTCGCGCAGTACCTGACGGGGACGGGCGCCTCGTACCGGGGCGAGGACGTCCGGGCCGTCGGCACCTTCGGGCCCTCGGACGTGATGGGCATGGCGACGGTCGTCTCGTACGGGCTCGTGGTCGCCGTCGGGCTCGCGCTCGGCGGGCGGCCCGGCCGCGCGCGGACGGCGGCGCTGGTCTGCGCGGGCCTGCTGTTCCTGCCGCTGGTGGTCTCCTTCAGCCGGGGCGCGTGGATCGCGACCGTCCTCGCCTGCGCGCTCCAGCTGGTCCTCGCCGGGGTACGGCGGGCGGCCCGGGCCGCCCTGACGGCGGGGGCGCTCGCGGTCGTCCTCGTCGGCGGTCTGGGCATCGGTTCGGAGCTGGTCGAGGAGCGGGCCGCCAGCATCACGCGGGTCACGGCCGCACCCGACCGGTCCGTGACGGACCGGTACACGATGTGGGCGGCGGCGGCGGAGATGTGGCGCGCGGAGCCGTTCACGGGCGTGGGCCTGAAGGGGTTCCCCGCCCACCGCGACGCGCACGCCTCGCTCGCGCTCTCCTCCGGCAGCGACACGGCCGGCGCGGGCGCGGAGTTCCGGCGCCAGCCGCTGCTCTCGCCGCACAACATGTACCTGCTCGTCCTCAGTGAGCAGGGCCTCTTCGGCCTGCTCGCCCTCACCGGCAGCTGGTTGGCGCTCCTCACCGGCGCCCTGCTCCGCCACCGGGCGGGCGCGGCGGGCGCGCTCGTCGCGACGGGGCTGCTGTCCTGGCAGCTCATCGACTTCTTCTACGCGGACATCGGCGGCCCGTCGACGGTGCTGATGTCCGTGGTGTTCGGCCTGGCCGCCCGGTGGTCCCTGCCCGGGGTGCGGCGTGCGTGACCTCCGGCCGGACGACGCCCCGGACCCCGCGGACCCGGACCCGGCGGGCCCGTCCGGCCTCCGACACGTGACGCCCGGGGCCGACGGCCTGCCGTACGACGGTGCGAGGGCCGGGTACGCGGTGCGGCCGGGCCTGCCGGCCGGCGACGCGCCGGTCCCGGGCCACCGGGTCGGGCCGCCGGCGGCCCCCGCCGACATGGCGGCGGGCGTGACCGCCCTGACGGGCGCGCGCCGGACGCGTCTTTCGCGCCCCGAGGACGCGGCACCGGCCCCGGAGGCGGCGGCACGGCCGGACGGGAGGCCGGGACCGGCCCCGGACGTGGACACGGACCCCGGCGCCACGACGGCACCGGAGACGGCGGTCCCCGGCGGGAGACGTGACGGCGCCACACCGGGCGAGGGCCCGGCACCGGAGACGGCGGACCCGGACCCCGGCGATCCCGTACCGGGCGGGCATCCGCACCCCGGGCGGGGGTTCCTCGCGAAGGCCGCGGCGGTGACGGCGGTGCTCACCGCCCTCGGGGCGCTGCTGGGGCTGGTGCGGGACCAGATTCTGGCGGGGTACTTCGGGGCGGGGGCCGAGACCGACGCGTTCCTGGTGGCGTGGACCGTGCCGGAGTTCGCGTCGACGCTCCTCATCGAGGACGCCATGGCACTGATCCTGGTGCCGGCGTTCTCCCGGGCCCTGGCGCACCGCGCGGCGGACCTGGCCGGGGACGACCCGGTGCGCGCCCTGGTGCGCGGCACGCTGCCCCGGCTCACGCTCACCGTCGCGGTCGTCGCCACCGCCCTCGTCCTCGCCGCCCCGCTGCTCGTACGGGTACTGGCGCCGGGGCTGCCCGATCCGCAGCTCGCCGTCGACTGCACCCAGCTCACCGCGACCTGCGCGCTCTCCTTCGCACTGGTCGGCTACTGCTCGGCCGCGCTGCGCGCGCACGGCCGGTTCGTGCCGCCCGCCGCGATCTACGTGGCGTACAACGTCGGCATCATCGGCACGATCGTGGTCCTTCGCGAACCCCTGGGGGTGCGCTCGGCGGCGGCCGGGGTCGCGGTCGGCGGGGTGCTGATGGTGCTCGTCCAGGCGCCGTCCCTGCTGCGCGTCCTGCGGTCGGGCCCCGGGCCGCTTCCGCCGCGGGAGCCGGAGGCCGCGGGCCCGGCGGGCGACGGGCATCTGCTCGTGCTCGGCCTGATCGCGCCGGTGGTCGTCTTCTCGCTGGCCCGCCAGTCGCAGACGCTGATCGAACGGTTCCTCGCCTCGCCGCTCCCGGCCGGCGCCATCTCGCATCTGAACTACGCGCAGAAGGTCGCGCAGATGCCGATGATCCTCTCCCTCATGCTGTGCACGGTCAGCTTCCCGGTGGTCGCCCGCGCCCTCGCGGCCGGTGACGGGGAGGCGGCCCGCCGCCGGGTCGAGCGGGACCTGCTGCTCGCCGCCGTCGTCGTCCTCGTCGGCGCGTCGACGGTCATCGCCGCCGCGCCGCCGATCGTCGAACTCCTCTTCCAGCGCGGCGAGTTCGACCGGGGCGACACCGTGGCCACGGCCGCCGTCATGCGCGTGTACGCGCTCGGGCTGCTCGGCCAGACGATGGTGGGCGCCCTGGTCCGCTGCTACTTCTCCGCCGCGCGCCCGCTCTGGTACCCGGCCGCCGCCATGGGCGCCGGGCTCGCCGTGACCGTCGCCGCCGGGGTTCCCGCCGCCCACCTCTGGGGGGCCGTCGGCATCGCCGGCGCCAACGCGCTGGGCATCACCGTGACCGCCGTGCTGCTGCTGCGCGGCGCGCACCGCCAGGCCGTCCCGGTCCGCGCGGGCCTGCTCGGCGAGGGGCTCCTGCGGCTGGCGACGGCGGGCGCGTGGGCCACCGCCGCCGGCTGGCTCAGCTCGATGGCGGTCCGGCCGGCGGCCCTGTCGGTCGCGGTCGCGAGCCTCGTCGTGGCCGGTGTCTTCCTGCTGTTCCTCCTCTGCGCCCCGAGGGCGCCCGAGATTCCGCCCCTGACCCGCTCCGCCGTCCGGAGGATCGCCCATGCCCGCCGCCACCGCGCTGCGCCGCCTGCTGCCGAAGCCGCCCCTGTGGATGAAACCGCCCCTGTGGGTCGCGATGTACCACTCCGTCGGCGACCCCGCTGACGACCCGTACCAGGTGACCGTCTCCCCCGTCCGCTTCGCCCGGCAGCTGCACTGGCTCGCCGACCGGGGTCTGCGCGGGGTGTCGGTGCGGGAACTCCTCGAGGCGACCGCCCGCGGCCGCGCCCGCGGGCTCGTCGGGCTGACCTTCGACGACGGGTACGCCGACTTCGTGGACTCGGCGCTGCCCCTGCTGCGCCGGCACGGTTTCACGGCGACGGTGTTCGTGCTGCCGGGCCGGATGGGCGGGGAGAACGCCTGGGACACCGACGGCCCGCGCAAGCCGCTCCTCGACGAGGACGGCATCCGGCGGATCGCACGGGCCGGGATGGAGATCGGCTCGCACGGCCTGACGCATCTCGCGCTGACCGAGACCGACGACGCCACGCTCGCCGCCGAGACCCGGCGCAGCCGCGCGCTCCTGGAGGAGATCACCGGCGGCCCGGTGGACGGCTTCTGCTACCCGTACGGGAGGACCGACCCGCGGGTGATGCACTCCGTGCGGAAGGCCGGTTACCGCTACGCCTGCGCGATCGACCCGGGGCCGCTGACCGGCGCGTACGCCCTGCCCCGCGTCCACATCGGCGAGGCGGACACCGCGCTGCGGCTGGCGGCGAAGCGGACCCTGCACCCGCTGCGCCGCCGCCACCCGGCGGACCTGCTCCCGGCCCCCTCCCTCCCGGCGGCGGTGGGCGCGCGATGAAGGTGCTGCACGTGATCACCGGGCTCGGCATCGGCGGGGCGGAGCAGCAGCTGCGGCTGCTGCTGCGCCACCTGCCGGTGGAGAGCCGGGTCGTGACCCTGACCAACCCGGGCCCGGTGGCCGCCGGCATCGAGGCGGACGGAACGCCCGTCACCCATCTCGGCATGACGGGCAACCGGGACGTCGGGGCGCTCCCCCGGCTCGCCCGGGTCGTCCGCCAGGGCGGCTACGACCTGGTGCACACCCATCTGTACCGGGCGTGCGTGTACGGCAGGCCGGCGGCCCGCCTCGCCGGGGTGCGGCGGATCATCGCCACCGAGCACTCGCTCGGCGAGGCGCAGATCGAGGGCCGGCCGCTGTCGGCCGGCACCCGCGCCCTCTACCTGGCGTCGGAGCGGCTCGGCACCTCCACGGTCGCCGTGTCGTCGAGCGTGGCGCGCCGGCTCGCGGACTGGGGGGTCCCCCCGGCCCGTATCCGGGTCGTCCCCAACGGGATCGAGACCGCCCGCTTCGCGTTCGACGCCCGGGCCCGCCGGCTGGTCCGGGGGGTGCTGGGGGTGCCGAGGGACGCGTACGTCGTCGGCGGGGTGGGCCGGCTCGTACCGGGGAAGCGGTTCGACCGGCTGGTCCGGGCGGTGGCGGCGGTCCCGGAGGCGTGGCTGCTCCTCGTCGGCGAGGGCGACCGGCGAGAGGAGCTGCTGCGGGTGGCCCGGGAGTGCGGCGCGGCGGGCCGGGTGCTGCTCACCGGGGCCTGCGAGGACCCGCCGACCGTCACCTCGCTCGGCCCCTCCCTGCCGGAGCTGCTCTCGGCGATGGACGTCTTCGTCTCCACCTCACCCGACGAGACGTTCGGTCTCGCGGTCGTGGAGGCGCTGGCGGCGGGCCTGCCCGCGCTGTACGTGGCGTGCCCGGCGGTCGACGACCTGCCGCCGGAGGCCGCGCCGGGCGCGCGGCGGATCGGCGGGTCCGTGCCCGAGCTGATCTCCGCGCTGCGCGGCGTCCGGGACGCCCGGCTCGCCCGGCTGCCGGTGCCCCGGGCGGCGCTCCGGTACGACATCGCCCGCAGCGCCGGGCAGTTGATGTCCCTCTACGACCAGGCCGTCCACGGCGGCACCCCCTCCCCCGTGAAGTGAGAGAACCCCGCACCATGAACACTTCTGCGACCCCCGACCGTCGCCGTCCGTCCCTGCCCGCCCGGTGGCGCGGGCCCGGCCGCCGGGCGGTGCTGCCCGCCGCCGTGCTGGCCGGGGCCGCCCTCGGCGGCGGGTACGGCGCGCTCACGACCCCGGAGTACGCGGCGACGAGTTACGTGATCGTCGTCCCCGGCGAGAAGTCCGACCCGGCGGGCGCCCTCGGCTTCGCCCAGGCGTACGGGCGGGTGGCCACGGACATCGCGGTCACCGGCGACGCCCAGGTGTGGGCCGGGGTCACGGCCGACAAGCTGCGGCGGAGCGTGCAGGCGTCGACGTCGCCGGACGCCCCGATGATCTCCCTGACGGCGCGGTCGGAGCGGCCGGCCGAGGCGGTGGCGATGGCGGACGGGGTGGCCCGCGCGCTGGTCGTCAACAGCGGGCACGTGGCGGGCAGCACGGGCGTCAAGGTCGTGCAGTTCTCGCGCGCCACGAAACCGGTCGACCCGGTCTCGCCGTCGGCGCCGCTGTCGGCGCTGGTCGGCGGCTGCGCGGGCGGGCTCCTCGGCGGGCTGGCGCTGATGGTGGCGCCGCGGCGGGCCGGGGCCCGGAGCGAGGGCCGCCATTCGCGGCCCGCCGCCCCGGGGACGGCGGCGGTGCCCGCTCCGGCCGCGTCCCACCAGCCGGAACCGGAGGCGGTGTGAGCACGGGAACGCCGCGGACCGAGGTCTGCCGTGACGAGGAGGGGTTCGGGCGGCTGGCGGCCGAGTGGACGGCGCTGTACGGGCGCTGCTCCACCGCCACCCCCTTCCAGTCCCATTCCTGGCTGCACTCCTGGTGGCTCTCCTACGGCCGCCCCGGTGCGCTGCGGGTGGTGCTCGTACGGGACAGGGACGGCGAACTGGTGGCCGCCGCGCCCCTGATGCGCGCGCCGGGACCGCTGCCCGTGCTCACCCAGCTCGGGGGCGCGATCACCGACTTCACCGACGTGCTCCTGGACGACGGCCGCCCGGAGGCCCTGCCGGCCCTGACCGAGGCCCTGGAGCGGGTGGCCCGGGGGGCGCTGATCGATCTGCGGGAGGTGCGGCCGGGGGCCGCCGCGGAGCGCGTGTTCGCCCGGTGGCGGGGGCCGCGCAGGCGGCTGCCGGACTCCTTGTGCCTGGAGCTGCCCGCCGTACCGATGGAGGGCCTGCTCGAACGGATCCCGTCGAACAGGGCCCAGCGGGTCCGTGCCAAGCTGCGCAAGCTGGACGCCCTCGGCATCGACGCGCACATCGTGTCCGGGCCGGAGGTGCCGGCGGCGCTGGAGCGGCTGCTGTCCCTGCACCGGCGGCAGTGGGAGGGCCGGGGGGTGACGGCCGAGCACACCAGCGAGCGGTTCGCCCAGCACCTGACGCGGGCCGTGCGGCCGATGGTGGAGCGCGGGGACGCGATGGTGACGGAGTTCCGGCTGGCGGGTGACGTGGTGGCCGCCGATCTGACGCTGATGTCCCCGCGCCTGGCCGGCGGCTATCTGTACGGCGCCGACCCGTCCCTGCGGGACCGCAAGGTGGACGTGGCGGCGATGCTGCTGCGCCACGGGGCCCGGGAGACCAGCGCGCGGGGGCGGGCCACCCTGAGCATGCTGCGCGGCGCCGAGCCGTACAAGCGGCACTGGCGTCCGGAGCCGGTCCGCAACGGGCGGCTCCTCCTCGGCGGGCGCGGTACGGCTCCGCTGCTCCGGCTGCGCGCCGGCGCGGCGGACGTACGGCGCTGGGCGGCGCGGCAGGCGCGGGAGCGGGCCTGGGCGGGGCGGGCGGTGGCGCGGCTGCGGGGGCTGCGGCGTCCGGGTCCGGCGCGCGGCGGCGGATGAGTTCCGCCGCCGCCGTGGCCGCCGGTGCCGCCGGTCGGGTCAGAAGGGCCAGGCGCCCTTCAGGGAGATCTTCCAGTTGATGTCGACCTCGTTCTTCCAGGCCTCGGCCGGGACACAGAGCGGGCCGCCGAACCAGCTCTCCACCCAGGGCCCGAGGTCCATCACCCAGCAGGTGGGCGTCGGCAGGGGCATGGGCGTGTCCTCCGGCTTCGGCTCGGGCTTCGGCTCCGGCTTGGGCTCGGGCTTCGGCTCCGGCTTGGGCTCGGGCTTCGGTTCCGGCTTCGGCTCGGGCTTGGGTTCCGGCTTCGGTTCCGGTTTCGGCTCCGGCTTCGGCTTCGGCGGGATCTCCGGCTTCGGGGGAATCTCCGGCTTCGGCGGGACCTCGGGCTTCGGAGGAACTTCCGGCACCTCGGGTTCGGCGCCGTACAGCATCTCCCGGAACACCTGCGACGACTTCGGATTCTCGTCGCACTGCCACACGCCGTGCGGGCAGTAGTCCGTGATCGTGTGGTACAGCGGCTTGTGCTGCCCGATCCATTCGATCATGCGCCGCATGTACTCGGCGTTGTCCCCGTTCCGGAACAGGCCCCATTCCGGGTACGAGATCTGCTTTCCGTGCTCGGCCGCGAATTCCACCTGCGCGCGCAGCCCGTACGGCTCATTGACGTGGTCGTCGAAACGGGCCCCCGCCGGCTGGTCGTACGAGTCCATGCCGATGATGTCGACCACGCCGTCACCCGGATAGCACTCCGTCCACGGAATGGCGTCCCTGCCGCGGCTGGGGTTGAAGTCGAAGCGGAACTGCTGACCGGGAACGGAACGCATCGCGGTGACGATCCGGTTCCAGTACTGCTTCCACGCCTCGGGGTCCGGCGCGCAGCGGTGGGTGTACGTGGTGCCGTTCATCTCCCAGCCGAGGACGATGACGGTGTCCGTCGCCTCCAGGGCGACCAGGCGTTCGGCGAGTGTCCTGAAGTGGTGGTCGTAGTGCCCCGAGGCGCCGAGTCGGAGCTGTCGGCGGACCTCGTGGTCGGAGACCCGGGCCTCGTTGCGCTCCAGCATCGGCACGTTCAGAACGAACAGGCGGTCCTCCCGCTCGTTGCGCCAGTCCGCCCAGGCGTCCAGGAATCCCGGGGGGCCCTCGATGTTCGACCAGAGGTCGCCGGGGAGGTAGGTGTGGCCGACCCGCAGCTCCCTGCCGCCGAGCCACCGCTCCAGCTGACCGATGCGGCGCACCCCGACGGGGCCCGATTCCAGGAACGCCCCCATCGCGCTGGAGGCCGTCGGTTCGGCGGCCCCGGGCGGCGGGGGTTCGAGGGCGTGCGCCGGAGTGGACAGCACGACCGAACCCGAGGCGAGGAGCCCCGCGGTGAACACCCCCCACCACGTTCTCGACACTTTCCGTCTTCCGTTGGCCATGACCACTCCTTCTCGTCCCGCGCCACTTGATGAGCCGTCAATCCGATGTTCTGAAAGTATTCCTAATAAGCCGACCGTGAACGCGCGACGATCTGATCTGCAGTCCATTGGTCTAATGCAGCGCCCACTTGGGGCACCCGGACCCCGGGTATGCCGTGCGGGGCTCCGACCCGTGAAAAGGGCATGCCGAAGGGCCGGACCCGGCAGGCGCGATGCGCGCCTTTTCGGATCCGGCCCTCGGGTCATTCCCCGGCGACGGGGACCGCGGATGTCGCCGCGTGACGGCTCAACGCGGCCAGATGGGCGTCCTGATCAGCCGTTCCCATTCATGATCAGGGACTCCCGGCACCGTGCGGCCCGCCAGGGACCAGCGCTGTGCCAGCGAGGAGTAGAGGGGATACGGTCCCCGGTCGGCCGGTGGCGGGTCCACCACGTGACGGCTCTTCGGAATGAAGGCCAGCCGCTCCCATTTTCCGGGTTCGGGCGCCATCTTCCCCTCCCATCCGGTGTGGTTCCCGCATCATTCCACAGCCCCCGCAGGAGAGTGATTCGATCGACCGGTGTCGCGTGGCGAACCTGTGTACGACGGGAATTGCTCTACTGTGCGGGTCCGCGTTTCCGATCCCTCTCCATCCCCCTTTCCCGCAAACCTCCTGTCAGCGGCCGAGCTGGTGCGCCAGCTCGTCCGGGTCCGTCGTCGGCGCGTCACAGGTGAAGTGCCGGCAGACGTAGGCCGCCGCTCCACCGTTCACCAGCGGACGGTCCTTGAGCAGCGGGAACTCCTCGCCGTCGGGGGTGCCGAAGGCGACGACCGCGCCGGGCGCGGGTGCCAGCAGGGCGGTGCGGTGCAGGGCGCGGGCCAGGCCGTCCCCGGCGGGGCCGACGACCGCGATCTCACGCGGCCCGTCGAGCAGGGCCTCCGCCGTGGCCAGACCCCAGCCGATGAACCGGGGAGCGCGCGGCCCCAGGGCCCTGACCACGCCGAGGGCGCCCTCGGCGGCCGCGCGGTGGGCCTCCGAACCGGTGTGGGCGGCGTACGAGAGCAGCGCGCCGGCCGCCGCCGTCCAGCCGGAGGGGGTCGCGTTGTCGGTGGGGTCCTGCGGTCGGCGGATCAGGGGCTCCGCGTCGTGGGCCGTGTCGTACAGCGCCCCGCCCTCGGCGAGGAACTGGTCGAGCACGATGTCCAGGAGGAAGCCGGCGAACTCCAGCCACACGCCCTCGCCGGTGACCCCGGCGAGCGTGAGGAAGCCCTCGGCGACGTCCGCGTAGTCCTCGAGCACCCCGGCGTTGGCGCCGGTCCGGCCGTCCTTGGAGGTCCGGGAGAGCCGTGCGCCCTCTCCCATGTGGACGCGGACGAGCAGGTCGGCGGCCTCGGTGGCGCGCTCGATCAGGTCGGGGCGGTCGAAGAGGGCACCGGTCTCGGCGAGGGCGGCGATGGCGAGGCCGTTCCAGGCGGCGACCACCTTGTCGTCCCGGCCGGGACGGGGCCGCCGCGCGCGGGCGGCGAGGAGCCGCTCCCGCACCGAGGCGAGCCGGTCGGCGTCGACCGGTCCGGCGTCCTGCGGGAGCCGGAGGACGGAGGCGCCCTCCTCGAAGGTCCCCTCCTCGGTCACCCCGAAGTACCGGGCGGCGAAGCGGGCGTCCTCCTCTCCCAGCGCCTCCGCCAGCTGCGCCGGGGTCCAGACGTAGTAGGCGCCCTCGACGTGCCGCCCGGTGCCGTCGTCCGAGTCGGCGTCGAGCGCCGAGGCGAACCCGCCCTCGGCGGTGCGCAGTTCACGGACCATGAAGTCGGCGGTCTCCAGCGCCACCCGCCGGGCCAGGTCGTCACCGGTGGCCCGCCACAGGTGCGCGTACACCCGGCAGAGCAGGGCGTTGTCGTACAGCATCTTCTCGAAGTGGGGCACGACCCAGTCGCGGTCCACGGAGTAGCGGGCGAAACCGCCGCCGAGCTGGTCGTAGATGCCGCCGCGGGCCATCGCCGCGCAGGTGTCGGCGGCCATCTGCAGGGCGCCCTCGGCGCCCGTGCGGGCGTGGTGGCGCAGCAGGAACTCCAGCACCATCGACGGCGGGAACTTGGGCGCGCCGCCGAAGCCGGCGCTGCGGGCGTCGTAGTCGCGGGTCAGGCCGAGCAGGGCCTGGGCCAGCTCCGACTCGCCGGGGACGCCGTCGCCGCCGTAGGCGAGGGAGCGGGACGAGAGGTCCTTGACGATCGTGCCGGCGACCTCGCCGACCTCGTCGCGGCGCTCGGTCCAGGCATGGGAGACGCCGTCGAGGACGTCACCGAAGGAGGGCATGCCGTGCCGGGGCTCGGGCGGGAAGTACGTACCGAAGTAGAAGGGCTCGGCGTCCGGGGTGAGGAAGACGGTCATGGGCCAGCCGCCGTGTCCGGTCGCCGCCTGCACGGCCTCCATGTAGACGGCGTCGACGTCGGGCCGCTCCTCACGGTCGACCTTGACGGCGACGAAGCGCTCGTTGATCCGCACGGCGGTGGCGTCGTCCTCGAAGGACTCGTGCGCCATCACATGGCACCAGTGGCAGCTGCTGTAGCCGACGCTGAGCAGTACGGGAACATCGCGGCGGCGTGCCTCCTCGAAGGCCTCGGCCGACCAGGGCCACCAGTCGACCGGGTTGTCGGCGTGCTGGAGGAGGTACGGGGACGTCTCATGGGCCAGTCTGTTCGGCATGCTCCCATCCTCGCGCACCCGGCTGGGCGTCGCCCGTGCGCCACGGCCCCGGCCGCCGGTACGACGGAGCGGCCCCGCCCTTCGCAGTGGTGCTGCGAGGGGTGGGGCCGCTCAGCGATGAGGCTGACGTCAGCTGACGTCGGTGTTGCCGTTGTCGGCCAGGAGGTCGACCAGGTCCGACAGCGGGTTGTTCTGCTGCTGCTCGACCGAGTTCTGGACGCAGGTCATGTTCTGCTTCGGGCTCAGAACGTCGTCCACGTTGACGGCAACGATGTTGATGATCGGAACCTGCGCCGTGATGTCCTGGACATCGAAGCAGTGCAGGACGCCACCGTTGATGAGGCCGAAGTTCGGGCTCATGTAGCCACCGGTGGAGGTGCTGCCGATGGCCTGCTTCGACGTGTTGCCGATGACGTTGGTGTTGTTGCCGTCATCGGCCGCCGCAGACGCCGTGGCGGCCGACATGCCGACGACGGAGGCCGCAACTGCCGCGGTGGCGAGAACCTTCTTGATCACGAGATTTCCTTCTTGAGCTGGAGGGCCCTGGATTGCTCCGTTACCGAAGCGCCCTGATCAACTGCCGGGGAGTGGATTGGTTCCGGCTGATCACCCTGATGCGCTATTCGGCAGATGAACGCCATCGGACGTGATCTCGAAGGGCATGCGTTCGGTTCGGCCCGGACCCTTGCGGGGCCGGGCGCGGCACCGGTCGGCCGCTCCCGCTCCCCCGTGCCGGAGCGCCTCGCGCGGCACGTCTGTTCGCCGCGCCGGGCGGGGGGAGGCGTACCTGCGCGGGTACACGGAAACGCCCTCCGCCCCCCGCACGCGTCGTGCGCGGGGGACGGAGGGCGGCGGCCGCTACTTTCCGGGGGCTCCGGCGGAGGCCGGGGCGTCCGGGGTGTCGGCGGGGGCGGACTCCTCGAAGGAGACCTTGCCCATGTGGCGGTTCATCGACTTCATCAGCATCCAGACCGCGAGGGCCATCACGGCGAAGACGACGAACCCCAGGACCCCGGGGGTCACCTTGTTCTTGTCCAGCTCCTCGGCGGCGAAGGGGACAAGCTGGGTCAGTGCGAGGTGTGCGCTCATGTCAGGCATTGTCCCGGATGCCTGCGAAGAGATCTTCCTCGGGGAGGGAGGTCGGCACCAGCGACTTGCTGAGCTCGTACTCCTCCGTCGGCCAGACCTCCTTCTGGATCTCCATCGGGACCCGGAACCAGCCGCCGTCCGGGTCGATCTGGGTGGCGTGGGCGATCAGGGCCTTGTCGCGGGTCTCGAAGAAGTCGGCGCAGGGGACGAAGGTGGTGAGCGTCCGCTCCTTGCGCTCGAACTCCTTCCAGCGCTCCAGCCACTCCCCGTAGGGGGACTCCAGGCCCCGGTCGAGGAGCGCCTGGTGCAGGGCCTCGGTGCGGGGGCGGTTGAAGCCCTGGTTGTAGTAGAGCTTCAGCGGCTGCCAGACCGGGCCGAACTCGGCCTCCGGGTACTTCTCGGCGTCGGCCGCGCCGTCGAAGGCCACCATCGTGATCTTGTGGGTCATGATGTGGTCGGGGTGCGGGTAGCCGCCGTTCTCGTCGTAGGTCGTGACGACCTGCGGACGGAAGGAGCGGATCTTGCGGACGAGCTCACCGGCCGCGGTGTCCACGTCCTCCAGGGCGAAGCAGCCCTCGGGGAGCGGGGGCAGCGGGTCGCCCTCGGGGAGGCCGGAGTCGACGAAGCCGAGCCACTCCTGCTTCACGCCCAGGATCTCGCGGGCCTCGTCCATCTCCTTGCGGCGCACCTCGTGGATGTTCGCCTCGATGTAGGGGTCACCCTGAAGGCGGGGGTTGAGGACCGAGCCGCGCTCGCCGCCCGTGCACGTCACGACCAGGACGTCCACCCCCTCGGACACGTACTTGGCCATCGTCGCCGCGCCCTTGCTCGACTCGTCGTCGGGGTGCGCGTGAACGGCCATCAGTCGCAGCTGCTCAGTCAAGACTCGATCCTCAGTGATTCGACAAGAAGGCAGGTCTCTATAGTGACGGAATCGGGGGGCCGAAAATTCCGGGACCCCGGCATCGAGAGGACCAGGCATGAGCGCGGCGCGGGAGCAGCTGCCCGAGGGACGCTACGGGCGCTCCGCGGACGAGCGGGCCGATCGCCGGCTCAAGGCCGTCGGAGCCGTGCTCGGCGTCCTCTTCCTCGCCCTGATGGGCTGGTTCGGCTGGCATTACGTGGTCGACAGCAGGATCAGCGCCGAGATGATCAAGTTCGACGTGGTGAGCGACACCGAGGTGCGGGTGCACCTGGAGATCCGCAAGGACGAGGGTGTCACCGGCGTCTGCACGCTCCGCTCGCGCAGTGAGGACGGGGCCGAGGTGGCCCGGAAGGACGTCCGGATCGACGATCCCGCCGCCCGTGTGGACGACCTGTTCTCGCTGCGTACGACGGCCCGCGCGACGAGCGCGGAGCTGGTGGGGTGTACGGCCCGGTAGCGGTGGGTAGGGAGCGGAGGACGAGCCCCGGCGGGTCACGGGTGTGACCTGGGCGGACGCCACCCCGTGGTTTATGTCCTCCCGCTTTTCGCCACTCATTGTTAGGCTCGTGGTTTCGCCCGCCCGGGAAGCGCATGCTGTCCGTGTAGGGCGATGCTTTGTATTCCCAGTACCTACGAGGAGCACCTGTGACCCAGACCAGCGACAACGTCACCTGGCTCACCCAGGAGGCGTACAACAAGCTCAAGGACGAGCTTGAGTACCTGTCTGGTCCCGCGCGTACCGAGATCGCCGCCAAGATCGCCGCTGCGCGCGAGGAGGGCGACCTGCGCGAGAACGGCGGGTACCACGCGGCCAAGGAGGAGCAGGGCAAGCAGGAGCTCCGCGTCCGCCAGCTCACCCAGCTGCTCCAGCACGCCAAGGTCGGCGAGGCCCCGGCGGACGACGGTGTCGTCGAGCCCGGCATGGTCGTGACGATCGCCTTCGACGGCGACGAGGACGACACGATGACCTTCCTGCTCGCCTCGCGCGAGTACGCGAGCGGTGACATCGAGACGTACTCGCCGCAGTCGCCGCTGGGCGTCGGCGTCAACGGCAAGAAGGCCGGTGAGGACGCCGAGTACGAGCTGCCGAACGGCAAGAAGGCCACGGTCAGGATCCTGAGCGCGAAGCCGTACACCGGCTGACGCGCGCCGCTCGTCCGCGAGAGGGCCGGACCCCGTGGGGGTCCGGCCCTTCGTCGTGCGTGCCGTGCGGCGACGGGGGTCAGGCGGCGGCGGAGCGGTACTTCCGTACGGAGAGGGTGCGGAAGACCACGATGATCAGCAGCGACCAGAGGACGGAGGCCCAGACCGGGTGCTGCATGGGCCAGGCGTCGGACCGGACGACGCCCGGGTTCCCGAAGAGTTCGCGGGCGGCCTGGACGGTGGCGCTGAAGGGGTTCCATTCGGCGATGGGGCGGATCCAGGAGGCCATCATGCCGGGGTCGACGAAGGCGTTGGACACGAAGGTGACCGGGAAGAGCCAGATCAGGCCGCCGGAGGTCGCCGCCTCGGGGGTGCGGACCGTGAGGCCGATGAGGGCGCCGATCCAGGAGAAGGCGTAGCCGAGGAGGAGCAGCAGGGCGAAGGCGCCGAGGGCCTTGAGGAAGCCGTTGTGGATGCGCCAGCCGACGAGGACGCCGACGATCGCGAGGACGACGACGGTCAGCGCGGTCTGGACGAGGTCGGCGAGGGTGCGGCCGGTGAGGACGGCGCCGCGGGCCATGGGCAGCGAGCGGAAGCGGTCGACGAGCCCCTTGTGCATGTCGTCGGCGATGCCGGCGCCCGCGCCTGCGGTGGCGAAGGTGACGGTCTGGGCGAAGATGCCGGCCATCAGGAAGTTGCGGTAGACGTCCGGGTCGGTGTTGCCGCCGACGCTCATGGAGCCGCCGAAGACGTAACTGAAGAGGACCACGAACATCACGGGCTGGACGAGCCCGAAGATGACCATCTCGGGGATGCGGGTCATCCGGATGAGATTGCGGCGGGTGACGACGAGGGAGTCGGCGACCGAGCGGGCGATGCCGCCGCGGGGTTTCGCGGCCGTGGGGCCGCCGGTGTCCGCTCCGGTGCCGGTGAGGGTGCTCACGAGGCGGTCTCCTTCCGGTGCTTCCCGCGGTCCTCGGGGGTGCGGGCCCCTTCCTCGTCCTCGGCCCGCGCGGCGGCGTGCCCGGTGAGGGAGATGAAGACGTCGTCGAGGGTGGGGCGGCGCAGGCCGATGTCGTCGATCCCGACGCCCACGGCGTCCAGGTCGCGGATCACCTCGGCGAGCAGCTTGGCGCCGCCGGTGACGGGGACGGTGAGCTTGCGGGTGTGCTCCTCGACGGAGACCTCGCCGGGGGCGCCGGTGCCGGTGGTGCCGTAGCGGGCGAGGACCTCGCGGGCGGTGCCGGTCGTCTCCGGCCGCTGCACGACGACCTCGACGCGCTCGCCGCCGGTGCGGGCCTTGAGCTGGTCGGAGGTGCCGCGGGCGATGACCTTGCCCTGGTCGACGACGCAGATGTCGTGGGCGAGGTGGTCGGCCTCCTCCAGGTACTGGGTGGTGAGGAGGAGGGTGGTGCCGCCGGCGACGAGTTCCTTGATGACCTCCCAGAGCGCCTGCCGGTTGCGCGGGTCGAGGCCGGTGGTGGGCTCGTCCATGAACATGACGGGCGGGGAGACGACGAGGGCGGCGGCGAGGTCGAGGCGGCGGCGCATGCCGCCGGAGTAGGTCTTGGCCGGCCGGTCGGCGGCGTCGGCGAGGCCGAAGCGGTGGAGGAGTTCCTCCGCCCGGTCCTTCGCCGCCCTCGCCTTGAGCTGGTACAGCCGGCCGACCATCTGGAGGTTCTCCCGGCCGGTGAGGTATTCGTCGACGGCGGCGAACTGGCCCGAGAGGCCGATGGAGCGGCGGACCTGGTCAGGGTGTTTCAGGACGTCGATCCCGGCGACGGCGGCCCGGCCGCTGTCGGGCCTGAGGAGGGTGGTGAGGACCCGTACGGTGGTCGTCTTTCCCGCGCCGTTGGGGCCCAGCAGACCCAGGACCGTGCCCTCGGGCACGTCGAGGTCCACGCCGTCCAGTGCTCGTACGTCGCCGAAGGTCTTCACCAGACCCTCGGCGTGGATCGCGCCTGGCATGTGAGTTCTCCCGGGGAGATTTCGGGCGTTTCCGTCCGATCGTAGGGTCGCCGGGCCTGCTCCGCCCGGCGGTGCCGTGACCGCCCTCACATGGTGACGCGATACATCGCGACAGGCAAGCGGTTCGCGCGACGACGCGCCGGATCAGACCAGGACCGTGTAGCCCGCGTCACGCAGGGCGTCCTCGACCTCGCGGCAGTGCTCCGGACCCTTGGTCTCCAGGTGCAGCTCCACCTCCGCCTCCGTGAGGCCGAGGCGCGGATCGGTCCGTACGTGGCTCACGTCGAGCACGTTCGCGTCGACCACCGTCAGGACGGCGAGCAGCGTCGCGAGGGCCCCCGGCCGGTCGGTGACCCGCAGCCGCAGGCTGAGGTAGCGGCCCCCGGCGGCCATGCCGTGCCGCAGGATCCGCTGGAGCAGCAGCGGGTCGACGTTGCCGCCGGAGAGGACCGCCACCACCGGCCCCCGGAAGTCCTCCGGCGCGGACAGCAGGGCCGCCACCGGGCTCGCGCCGGCCGGTTCGACCACCAGCTTCGCCCGTTCCAGACAGAGCAGCAGCGCCGAGGAGAGCGCGTCCTCGGAGACCGTGCGGACCTCGTCCACGTACTCCCTGACCAGGTCGAACGGCACGTCTCCGGGGCGACCCACCTTGATGCCGTCGGCCATCGTGACGGGCGACTCGACCACCACCGGATGGCCGGCCGCGAGCGACGGCGGGTAGGCGGCCGCGCCCTCCGCCTGCACCCCGACGATCCGCACGTCCGGGCGGAGCGACTTCACCGCGAGCCCGATGCCGGCCGCCAGGCCGCCGCCGCCGACGCCCACCAGGATGGTCCGCACCTCCGGGCACTGTTCGAGGATCTCCAGGCCGACCGTGCCCTGCCCGGCGATGACGTCCCGGTGGTCGAAGGGGTGGATGAAGACCGCGCCGGTCTCCCGCGCGTACTCCTCCGCCGCCGCCAGCGTCTCGTCCACGACGTGGCCGTGCAGCCGCACCTCGGCGCCGTACTCGCGCGTCGCCGCGACCTTCGGCAGCGGGGCCCCCACCGGCATGAAGACCGTCGCGTGCACCCCGAGCAGCTTGGAGGCCAGGGCGACGCCCTGCGCGTGATTGCCCGCCGAGGCGGCGACGACCCCGGCGGCCCGCTCCTCGGGCCGCAGACCGGCGATCCGTACGTACGCCCCGCGCAGCTTGAAGGAGCCGGTCCGCTGCAGGTTCTCGCACTTGAGCTGGACGGGCGCGCCCACCAGCGACGACAGGTGACGGCTGCCCTCCATGGCGGTCACCCGGGCCACCCCCGACAGCATCTTCTGCGCCCCGCGCACGTCGTCGAGCATCAGGTGGTGCAAGGGGTACGGCGTACGGAAGGTCATGACAGCAAGTCTCGCAGCTCACCGCCCTCCCGGCCGCCCGGCGGAAGGCCGGGAGGGCGGGCCCGTACCGGGTTTGCGCACGGCCGGTACGGACCCCCGTTCGGCCGCGTACTCTGTCCCCCACCAGCCGACCGCCCCACGCACGAGAGAGTCCCCGGCCATGCCCACATCTCAGGACATGACGACTGAGCTCGACCCCGGTCTCCTCGATGCCCTCCAGCACCAGGTGGCCGTCTTCGCCCGCCGGGCCGAGCAGACCCGGCTCGGCGGCACGGGCCAGCTCCGCAACTCCATGGACCGCGCCGCCTACCTCCTCCTCAACCGGCTCGACCAGGAAGGTCCCATGGGCGTCAAGGCGCTCGCGGCGGGGATGGGCATCGACTCCTCCACCGTGACCCGCCAGGTCGCGCCCCTGGTCGACACCGGGCTGGTCAAGCGGACCTCGCACCCGGAGGACGGGCGGGCGGTCGTCCTCCAGCTCTCCCCGCGCGGCCTTGCCCGCCTGGAGGAGGTCCGGTCCTCCCGCCGGCAGCTGATGGCCGAGGTCACCGAAGGCTGGACGGAGGCCGAGCGCGCGTCCTTCTGCACGCTCCTCACCCGCTTCAACACCGCGCTCTCCGCCCGCCAGTCGGGGCACGGCGGGCCGGCCGCCGGCCCCGCGGGAAACGAGTCGCTGCCGGCCTCTTGACCTCCGCCGCCGGGTGACCGCTCCATGAGGGCATGGCGGAGCGGCGGAACCCGTGGAGCGGTCGACGGACCGGGCACGCCCCGGGCTTCGAGGCGTTCGTGGCCGGGGCGGCCGGCCGGCTGCTGCACACGGCGACCCTCCTGACCGCCGAGCCCCCGGACCACAACCCGCGCGCCCGGGCCCTCCTCACCGCCGCCCTCGCACATACGTACGCGGTGGGGGACCGGCTGCGCGACGAGGATCCGTACGAGCGCGCCCGCCGCGACCTCGCCGCCCGCTTCGCCCGGGGCGTCCCGCGCCACCGTGCCGGCCGGGGCGGGGTGCTCGCCCGGCTCACGCGCCAGGAGCGGCTCGTCGTCGTCCTGCGGCTGTACGAGGGGGTCGCGGAGGAGCAGGCGGCGGCCCTGCTGGGTCTCTCCGAGGCCCGTGTCCGGGCGGTGTGCGCCCGCTCGGTGGCGGTCCTGCGGGAGGCCGCCGGCCCCGCGCCCGCTCCGGAAGGCCGCCGCGCGAGCCGCCGCGAGGACCGGGAGGCGGCGGTCCGGCGGCTCCTCGAGACCCCGCACCCGCCCCTTCCCGCCGGGCTCGCCGCCCGCGCCGCCGAGCGCGGCGCCCGCCTGGCCCGCCGGCGGCGGACCGCCCGGTGCCTGCTGGGGACCCTCGGCGCGCTCGCGGCCGTCGCCTTCCTCGTGTGGGCCTCGACGGCCCGCCCGTGGGAGGTGCCCCCGGCGGAGACGACGCCGGTCTTCGAGGAGTGGTGAGACCATCCCTCCCCCCGGGGAAGCGGGCGGCCTAGCCTGGAAGGGAACGGCATGCGCACCCGTGCCGAGGAGGCTGTCATGACCAGGAAAGTCGCCGACTGCCGCAGGACGCCGAGCGTCATGAACTGCACCCTCACCATCAGCGGTGAGGAGGAGGAAGTCGTCCGGGCCGCCGCCGAGCACGCGGTCTCCGTCCACGGTCATCCCGATTCGCTGGAGCTGCGCGCGGAGATCCGGGCGGGCCTGGAGGACGAGAAGACACCCGTGTGAGGAGGACCCGGGCCCCGTCGCCGCCGGGCGCCCCTTGCCGGGGGCGCCCGGTGGCCGGGGAACCTAGCCGAGCGCCTCGCGCAGGTCCGCGAGCAGGTCGTCGGCGTTCTCGATGCCGACCGAGAGGCGGACCAGGTCGCCGGGGACCTCGAGGGCCGAGCCCGCGACGCTGGCGTGCGTCATCCGGCCGGGGTGCTCGATCAGCGACTCGACGCCGCCGAGGGACTCGCCGAGGGTGAACAGCTTGGCGCGGTTGCAGACCTCGACCGCCGCCTCCTCACCGCCCCGCACCCGGAACGACACCATGCCGCCGAAGGACCGCATCTGCTTCGCGGCGACCTCGTGGCCGGGGTGGTCCGGAAGGCCCGGGTAGAGGACCTGGGTGACCTGGGGGTGGCGGGTGAGCATGTCCGCGACCTTGGTGGCGTTCTCGCCGTGCCGGTCCATGCGCACCGCGAGGGTCTTGATGCCGCGCAGCACGATCCACGAGTCGAACGGACCGGCGACCGCGCCCATCGCGTTCTGGTGGTAGGCGAGCTCCTCGCCGAGCGCCTCGTCGGCCGTGACCAGGGCGCCGCCGACCACGTCGGAGTGGCCGCCCATGTACTTGGTCAGCGAGTGCACGACCACGTCGGCGCCGAGCGCCAGCGGCTGCTGGAGGTACGGCGAGGCGAAGGTGTTGTCGACGACCAGCTTCACCCCGGCGTGCCGGGCCACGCCCGCGACGGCCTCGATGTCGGTGATGCCGAGCAGCGGGTTCGAGGGGGTCTCGACCCAGATGAGCTTCGTCCGCTCGTTGACGGCCTCGCGCACCGAGGCGATGTCGGAGGTGTTCGCCACCGAGAAGTCCACGCCCCAGCGCTCCACCACCTTCGCGAAGAGACGGAAGGTGCCGCCGTAGGCGTCGTTCGGGATGACGACGTGGTCGCCCGGCGCGAGCAGCGCGCGCAGCAGGCAGTCCTCGGCGGCCAGGCCCGAGGCGAAGGCGAGACCGCGCCGGCCGCCCTCCAGGGCCGCCAGGTTCTCCTCCAGGGCGGTACGGGTGGGATTGGCGCTGCGGCTGTACTCGTAACCGCCGCGCAGACCGCCCACACCGTCCTGCTTGTAGGTGGAGACCTGGTAGATGGGCGGGACGACCGCGCCGGTCAGCGGGTCGGCGGTGTTGCCCGCGTGGATCGCGCGGGTCTCGAAGCTCTGGTGGCTGTGCTGGTGGCTCATGGTCAGGAGCGTAGTGCCGCGCGCAGCCCGCCGCCTCGTTCGTCTCAGCGGGTGTCCTGGACAATGGACACATGGAGATTCTCTGGTTCCTGATCGCGCTCGGGCTGCTGTTCGGCGTCCTCGGTCCCTACGTGCTCCGCCGGCGCGGGGGCGGGATCCGGCTGGCCGCACCCGGCTCCCCCGACGCGGCGGATCCGGAGGCGTACGGCTTCGTACGGCAGGAGGAGCAGGACGTGCGGCTGCCGGGGCCGGACGCCGACCTCCTCGACGTGCTCGACGTCGTGCGGGCCACCCAGGACTGGCGGGCCGCCTCCCAGCTCCTCGCCGGTACGCCGAAGGAGGGCGAGGTGCGCTGGCAGCGCGTCCAGGCCTTCGCGGGCGCGGCGTGTCTGGAGCTGCAGGAGCGGCCGGGCGCGGGCGGGGCGTGGCTGCGGGCGTGGCGGGCGGAGGCCCCGAAGGACGCGGGCGGCGCGGCGGTGCACGCGGAGTTCCTGGTGCAGCAGGCGTGGCGTTCGTCGGCGGTCGGCGGTGAGGAGTTCCGGATCATCCTGGAGGAGGCGCGGAAGGTCACCGAGGAGGCGGCGCTGCTGGCCCCGGGGGACCCCGTCCCGTACATCACGCAGCTGGCCGTGGCGCGCGGTCTCGGCTACAGCCACGAGCAGTTCGACCAGGTGTGGGCGCAGGTCATCGACCGGGCGCCGCACCACATGGGGGCGCATCTGGCGGCGCTGCACTACTGGTGCGAGAAGTGGCACGGTTCGCGCGAGGAGGCGGACCACTTCGCGACGACGGCCGCGGCGCGGGCGCCGCGCGGCTCGCTGCTCGCCGCGCTGCCGCTGTTCGCGGTCTTCGAGCACGTCCCGGACGTGGTGCTGGTGCGGGACTTCTTCCGTACGGCGGTGGTGTCGAAGGCGCTCGACGGCGCGCTGTACGCGGTGCACTCGGCCCGTCCCGACGACCCGATGCTGGCGCACGTGCGGCACCTGCTGGTGTGGTTCCTGGTGCGGGGCGAGCGGTGGGCCGAGGCGATGCACCAGCTGGTGCGGGTGGACGGTCACGTGGGCGCGGTGCCGTGGACGCTGAGCGCGGACCCGGCGGCGGAGTACACGGTGCACCGGAACATGGCGGTGGCGGGGTACGAGGCGAACGGCGGCAGCCCGATGACGCTGCGGCACTAGGTCGTGTCCGCGACGTCGCGCCCGGGGAATCCGGCCGGTGTCCCGGACGTTGTGAGGAGGCCGACCGTCGAGGAGAGATGCAGCATGTTCCTGTCCCGCACCCCCGTCCTCCCCACCCCCGAGCAGGCGCTGCGCGGCCGCCCGGAGCCCGAGTTCTCCGTCCCCGAGCGCCACACCGTCCTCGGCACGCCGCTGCTCGGCCCGTACCCGGAGGGCCTGGAGGTCGCCGACTTCGGCCTGGGCTGCTTCTGGGGCGCCGAGCGGAAGTTCTGGCAGACCGAGGGCGTCTGGACGACGGTCGTCGGCTACCAGGGCGGCTACACGCCGAACCCGGTGTACGAGGAGGTCTGCTCGGGCCTCACCGGGCACACCGAGGTCGTCCGCGTGGTCTTCGACCCGTCCAAGGTGTCGTACGCGGACCTCCTGAAGGTCTTCTGGGAGTCCCACGACCCGACGCAGGGCTTCCGCCAGGGCAACGACGTGGGCACGCAGTACCGCTCGGCCGTCTACACCCACTCCCCCGCCCAGGCGGAGACCGCCGAGGCCTCCCGCGCCGCCTACCAGAAGGTCCTGACGGCCGCGGGCTACCCGGAGATCACCACCCAGGTCCTGCCGGCCGCCGAACGGCCGTTCTACCCGGCGGAGGCGTACCACCAGCAGTACCTGGACAAGAATCCGGGCGGCTACTGCGGCATCGGCGGCACGGGCGTCTCCTGCCCCGTCGGCGTCGCGCGGGCGGAGAGCTGACCCGCGTTCAGTCCCGGGCCGCCGCCGCGCGCATGAGGGCCGCGGTGGCGGCCGGGTCGTAGTCCTCGGCGACGCCGTCGATGAGCAGGATGTCCCCGGGGATGTGGCGGGTGCGCAGCGGGACGAGGGCCTGGTAGTCCTCGGAGTCGTACCAGGCGCGGGCGTCCTCGTAGGTGGGGAAGCCGATGATCACCAGGGCGCCGGGCCACTCGCCCTCGCGGACCTCGCGGCGGGGGGCGCCGTGGACGAGGAAGCGGCCGCCGAACGGGTCCAGGGTGGCCTGGATGCGCTCGATGTAGGTGAGGACCTCCTCGTGGGGCTCGGCGGACGGCTGCAGGTTCGCTATCGCGTATGCGGTCATGGCACGAGCATGCCCGGGTGGGCCCCCGGGGTCGATGACCCCGGAGGTCATGCCCCGGCGGCGGTCGTCCAGCGGACTTCGCCCCCCGGCCGTCGTCCCCCGGCCCTCCTGCCGGGCGGGCGGGACCCGCGCGCCCGGCAGGAGCGGCTCAGATGGTCGACGCGTCGATGACGAAGCGGTAGCGCACGTCGCTCGCGAGGACCCGCTCGTAGGCCTCGTTGATCCGGTCGGCGGGGATCACCTCGATCTCGGCGCCCAGGCCGTGCGCGGCGCAGAAGTCGAGCATCTCCTGGGTCTCGGCGATGGAGCCGATCATCGATCCGGCCAGGGTGCGGCGGCCGTTGATGAGGGAGAAGAGGTTCAGCGAGACGGGCTCCTCGGGGGCGCCGACGTTCACCAGGGCACCGTCGGTCTTCACCAGGCTCAGGTACGCGCTCAGGTCGAGCGGGGCGGAGACGGTGGAGACGACGAGGTCGAAGGTGCCGGCGAGCGTCTCGAAGGTGGCCGGGTCGGCGGTGGCGTGGTAGTGGTCGGCGCCGAGCCGGAGGCCGTCCTCCCGCTTCTTCAGCGACTGGCTGAGGACGGTCACCTCGGCACCGAGCGCGTGGGCGATCTTGACGCCCATGTGGCCGAGGCCGCCGAGGCCGACGATCGCGACCTTCTTGCCGGGGCCCGCCTTCCAGTGCACGAGCGGCGAGTAGAGGGTGATGCCCGCGCAGAGCAGCGGGGCGGCCTCGTCCAGGGCGATGCCCTCGGGGATGCGCAGGGTGTAGTTCTCGTCCACCACGACGTGGGTGGAGTAGCCGCCGTAGGTGGGCTCGCCGTCCTTGCCGTGATCGTTGTACGTGCCGGTGACGCCGCGCTCGCAGTACTGCTCCAGGCCCCGCAGGCAGTGGTCGCAGGTGCGGCAGGAGTCGACGAAGCAGCCGACGCCGACGCGGTCGCCGACCCGGAACTTCGTCACGCCTGACCCGGTCTCGGCGACGACGCCGGCGATCTCGTGGCCGGGAACCATCGGGAAGATGCCCTCGCCCCAGCCGTCGCGGGCCTGGTGGATGTCGGAGTGGCAGATGCCGGCGTACTTGATCTCGATGAGGACGTCGTGCTCGCCGACGGCCCGGCGCGGCACGGTCGTGCGCTCCAGGGGGGCGTGGGCGGCGGGGGCGGCGTAAGCGGGAACGTGCGTGGTCATGGGGACGAGCCTGCCGGGGTCGTACGCCGTCACCCAGCCCCCTGTTCTGCCTACGACCGGCGTGCCTACCACTGGCAGGGTCAGGATCGTACGTCCGGCGGCGGGCGTGGGGCGGCGATACTTGGGACGCATGGACCTCAGTGCCGAACTCAGTGAATTCCTCCGGTCCCGGCGGGCCCGGCTGAAGCCGCAGGACGTGGGGCTGCCCGAGTTCGGGCGGCACCGGCGGGTGCCGGGGCTGCGCCGGGAGGAGCTGGCACAGCTGGCCGGGGTGTCGGTGGCGTACTACACGCGCCTGGAACAGGGCAACGGCCGCAACGTGTCCATGGAGGTCCTGGACTCGATCGCGCGGGCGCTGCGGCTGAGCGACACCGAGCGAGCCCATCTGACGCACCTGGCGAAGCCCACGGTGAAGAAGCGGCAGCGGGCGGCGATCGCCCGGCCGCAGCGGGTGCGGCCGGGGGTGGCGCATCTGCTGGACGCGATGACGGAGGTGCCGGCGCTGCTGCTGGGGCGGCGCCTGGACATCCTGGCGTGGAACCGGATGGCGCGGGCGGTCTTCGGCGACCTGGAGACCTGGGAGCCGCGCGACCGGAACATGGCCCGGATGGTGTTCCTGGACCCGAACGCCCGGGACCTGTACGTGGAGTGGGAGTGCAAGGCCGTCGAGGTGGTGAGCGCGCTGCGGCTGTACGCGGGCTGCTACCCGGACGACCCGGAGCTGCTGGCCCTCGTCGGCGAACTGTCGGTGCGCAGTGAGGAGTTCCGCTCGTTGTGGGCGGCGCACACGGTGACCGACAAGGGGCACGGGACGAAGGTGCTGCGGCATCCGCTGGTGGGCGGGATGACGCTGTCGTACGAGTCGCTGAAGGTGGCGGGGGACGATCCGGACCTGATGCTCGTGACGTACCAGGCGGAGCCCGGTTCGGCGTCGGCGGACGCGCTGCGGCTGCTCGCGCAGTGGGGCGCGGAGGAGCCGGCGGGGGCCGTGCGGGAGTGAGGCGCGCGGGCGCGGGAACGGTGAAGGCCCCCTCCGGTGCGGAGGGGGCCTTCACCGTGGTGCGCGTGCGACGGGTCAGACGGCCGAGCCGGCCTTCCAGTCGGCCCAGCTCATGTTCCAGCCGTTGAGGCCGTTGTCGGGGGCGATCGTCTTGTCCTTGGAGTTCTTGACGATCACGACGTCACCGACGATGGAGCGGTCGTAGAACCAGGCGGCCATCTGGTTGGGGTCGCCGGCGCCCTTGACGTCGTTGAGGCCCACGCAGCCGTGGCTGGTGTTGGAGGAGCCGAAGATCGAGTCCGGGCCCCAGTAGTTGCCGTGGATGAAGGTGCCGGAGGTGGACAGCCGCATGGCGTGCGGCACGTCCTTGATGTCGTACTCGCCCTTGCCGTCGGAGTCGGTGAAGCCGACGGTGGCGCCGTTCATCCGGGTCTCCTTGAACTTCTCGGAGATCACCATCTGACCGTTGTAGGTCGGGTTCTCCGGGGAGCCGGCGGAGATCGGGATCGTCTTGACCGTCTTGCCGTCCTGGGTGACCGTCATCGTCTTGGTGGCGACGTCGACGGTGGAGACCTGGTTGCGGCCGATCTTGAAGGTGACCGTCTTCTGCTGGACGCCGTACACGCCCTCCGCGCCCTCGACGCCGTCGAGGTTCAGCTTGAGGGTCACGGTCGAACCCTCGGCCCAGTACTTCTCGGGCCGGAAGTCGAGCCGCTGGGAGTTGAACCAGTGGCCGACGACCTCCTGACCGGAGCTGGAGGAGACCGAGATGCCGCTCTGGACGGCCTTCTTGTCGCTGATCTCCTTGTTGAAGGTGATCGAGACCGGCATGCCGACACCGACGGTCGAGCCGGCCTCGGGGGTGAAGTTGCCGATGAAGCTGTTGGCCTTGGACACCGTGGTGAAGGAGGAGTTCTCGTGCGCCTCCAGGCCCTCCGCGTCCACGGCCGTCGCCGCGATCTTGTAGACCGTCGCGCGCTCCAGCTGCTCCGTGGGCTTCCAGCTCAGTCCGTCGGCCGCTATCTCGCCCTTGACCGCCTTGCCGTCCCCCGAGGTCATGGTGACCTCGGTGAGCTTGCCCTCGGCGACGGTGACCTTGGCGTCCTTGTTGATCGACGCGTTCTGGGCACCGCTCTCCGGGGAGATGGTGATCTGTGCCTTGGAGGTCTTCTGGGCAGCCGCCTCGTCGACCTGGGCCTGAGACTGTGGGGTCGTGGGAGCGGAGGCGCCGTCCTTGTCGCCGTCGTTGCACGCCGAGAGCACCAACACGCCGCTGAGCACCGCGGCCGCGGCCGCCAGGCTCCTGCGCCGCTTGCCGTCCGTCATCACACGCTTCTCCATCGTCGCCGATTCCCTGTCAACTCTGTAAAACCCGCCTCACACGCCGTCCGGTTCCCAAACCGGACGGGGTGTGGGGAACGCCACTGCTCCCCGCGGAACACCACGGAACACCACTGACCGACACGCGTCCGCGCGGCCCGCGGTTCCCCGCGCGGGCCGGGCGGCGGCGCCGGGGCACGGGAAGGCCCCGGGACGCCGTCCCGGGGCCTCTCGGTCGGTGCCCTCGCCCGCCTGGGCGGGCGCGGTCCCTCAGGGCCGGTCGTCGTCCTCATCGTCCCCATCTTCCCCGCCGAGGTCCCACTCCACGGCATCGGGGTCGTAGTCGATCTCCTCGCTGCTCCACGAGGCCTGGACCATCTCGATGCCGGGGACGTCGCGGATCAGGTCGAAGGGCTCGACCAGGTACGCGAGGGCCTCGGCGCTGTCCTCCCGCACCGCGGCCCGGGCGTGGACGCGCTCCTCCTCGGGCATGAACTCGTCGGCGTCGATCCGGCCCTCGGCGGCCTCGGTCAGCTCGGCGGGACCGTCGATCTCCAGGACGACGTCGACGCGAAGACGTACATAGCGTGCTGTCTCGGAAGTACTCATGGACCGGAGCGTAGGTCCGGGGGGCCTCGGCTTTCCCGCGACCCGCTGTGTTCACTAGCATCGGCGCACCGCCTCTTCCTCGGTTTCCGCAAGGGGGATCGACACTCCGTGTCCACCGCTCGACGCCCACTGCTGACCGCCACCGCCGCGGGGACGCTGCTCTGCGCCCTGTGGTTCGTGCCGTCCGCGAACGCCACCGACGACCGCGGCGGGAACGGGGTGCGGGTCGGCACCCACCACGAGAGTTCCGGGGCGGAGGGCGCGCGCCTGGCGGAGACCGGGGGGCTCGACACCGTGCCGTACGTCCTGGGCGGAACCGGGTTCCTGGGAGTGGGCGCCGGCTTCGTGGCACTGGCGATGCACCGGCGCGGCCGGGCGTCCTGAGCGGCGCCGCCGAGGCCGTCACCGTACGCCGAAGGGCCGCCCCCGGGGTCGGGGGCGGCCCTTCGTGTACGCGGGCGGCACGAGGCCCGGCCGGCCCGTAGGGGGTCAGGCCAGGGGGCCGGTCACGGCCTCGACGGCGGCGACGAGACGGCCCTCGCGGACGAAGGCGTCGGCGGCGGCCAGGTCGGGGGCCAGGAAGCGGTCCGGGCCGGGGCCCTGGACGCCGGCGGCGCGCAGGGCGTCGATGGCGGCACGCGAGGCGGGCGCCGGGGTGAGGCCCTCGCGGAGCTCGATGCCGCGGGTGGCGGCGTACAGCTCGACGGCGATGATCCGGTTGAGGTTGCCGATCGCGGTGCGCAGCTTGCGGGCGGCGGACCAGCCCATGGAGACGTGGTCCTCCTGCATGGCGGAGGACGGGATGGAGTCGGCGGAGGCCGGGACGGCGAGCCGCTTCATCTCGCTGACCAGGGCGGCCTGCGTGTACTGGGCGATCATCAGGCCCGAGTCGACACCGGCGTCCTCCGCGAGGAAGGGCGGCAGGCCGTGCGAGCGGTTCTTGTCGAGGAGCCGGTCGGTACGGCGCTCCGCGATGGAGCCGAGGTCGGCGGCGGCGATGGCGAGGAAGTCCAGGACGTACGCGACGGGGGCACCGTGGAAGTTGCCGTTGGAGCGGACCTGGCCGTCCTCCAGGACGACGGGGTTGTCGACGGCGGCGGCCAGCTCGCGCTCGGCGACGAGCCGGGCGTGGGCGAGGGTGTCGCGGCCCGCGCCGGCGACCTGCGGGGCGCAGCGGACCGAGTACGCGTCCTGGACGCGGGGCGCCTCGCCGGCCTGGAAGTGGCCGGTGAGACCGGAGCCCTTGAGGACGGCCAGCATGTTGGCGGCGGAGGCGGCCTGGCCGGGGTGGGGGCGGATGGAGTGCAGCTCGGGTTCGAGGACCTTCTCGGTGCCGAGGAGGGCTTCGAGGGAGAGGGCGGCGGTGACGTCGGCCGACTTGTAGAGGGTGTCGAGGTCGGCGAGGGCCATGATCAGCATGCCCAGCATGCCGTCGGTGCCGTTGAGGAGGGCGAGGCCCTCCTTCTCCTTGAGCTCCACGGGCGTGATGCCGTGCTCGGCGAGCAGCTCGCCCGCGGGGCGGACGGTGCCGTCGGGGCCCTCGGCGTCACCTTCGCCCATGAGGGCGAGGGCGCAGTGGGAGAGCGGCGCGAGGTCGCCGGAGCAGCCGAGGGAACCGTACTCGTGCACGACCGGGGTGATGCCCGCGTTGAGCACGTCGGCCATGGTCCGCGCGACCTCGGGGCGGACGCCGGTGCGGCCGGAGGCGACGGTCTTCAGCCGCAGGAACATCAGGGCGCGTACGACCTCGCGCTCCACGCGCGGGCCCATGCCGGCGGCGTGCGAGCGGACGATGTTGCGCTGGAGCTGGGCGCGGAGCTCCTGGCTGATGTGGCGGGTGGCGAGCGCGCCGAATCCGGTGGAGACCCCGTAGACGGGCTCGGGCTTGGCGGCGAGCGCGTCCACGACGGCGCGGGAGGCGGCGAGCGCCTGCACGGCCTCGGGCGACAGCTCGACGCGGGCGCCGTGACGGGCGACGTCGATGACGTCCTGCGGGGTCGTGCCGGACGTGCCGAGGACGACTGTCTGCATATCCATATTCAGCACCCTACGGATTGAAGACCGACATGTCACTAGGCGATGTGTCACGACCCGGCAGCGGCCGGGGTCCTTACCGGCGGGCCGTGAGCGGGGCGGCCCGCCGGGCCGCGCGACACCCCACCGCGGGCACCCTCACGCCTGCTCGGGCGGCCCTTCGGGCGGCAGGTCGAGCGTCGGGGCGTCGCGGAAGCGGCGGCGGTCGCGGGAGGGCGACGGGGTGTCCGCGAGGCGGATGACCGTGCCGTCGCGGCCCGCCACGACCGGCTTGGCGGAGCGGGCCGCCTTGGCCCGGTACTGGGCCGCGTCCGCGAGGCGGAAGAGGCGGCGGGCGGACTTGAGCGGGCCGATGGGGTCCCCGGTGGACGCCACCCCGCAGGCCACTCCCTCGCCCAGCTCCAGCTCCGCCGCCCGCACGCACAGCTCCTCGGCGACCGCGACCACCTCGTCCGCCGTCGGGCCGACCGTCAGCAGGCAGAACTCGTCGCCGCCGAGCCGGGCCGCCAGCGCGCCCGGGAGCCGGGCGCCGCAGCGGGAGAGGACGGAACCGAAGCGTTCGAGGAGCCGGTCGCCGACCGCGTGGCCGTGGGTGTCGTTGACCCGCTTGAGGCCGTTGAGGTCGCAGACCATCAGGCTGACGACGGAACCGTCCGCCCGGTAGCGCTCGATGGCCTCGTCCAGACGGGTGTCGACGGCGCGCCGGTTGGCGAGGCCGGTGAGCGGGTCGGTGAAGGCGAGTTTCCGCACCTCCTCCAGCCGCTCCGCCTGGGCGACCCCGGCCGCGACGACCGCCGCGAGGACGGTCGCGAAGTCCGCGTCCGCCCGGACGAAAGGTTTCGCCCCGGCGGGCCGGGCGACGTACAGCTCCCCCCACGCCCGCCCGTGCAGCACGATCGGCGCGACGACGCAGCTGCCCCGGCCGCGCCGGCGCAGGCCGAGGACCCGGCTGGTCGGGAGGGGGTCGTCGGCGGTCTCCACCCAGGAGTCCGGCTCGCCCCCGCCCGCCCAGCGCGCGTGCAGGAACTCGGTGATCTCCGGGAACTGATGGACGGGATACGTCTCCGAGTCCGGGAACTCCTCCTCGCCCTCGGCCCGCTCCCCCGCGTTCACCAGGACCTTCAGCCGGCCGTGGTCCCGTTCCCAGACCGACAGCGCGGCGAAGGTCCCGTCGAGCCCGTCGCCGGCGCCGAGCGCCGCCGCCCTCCAGAACTCCCGTGGAGTGTGCGCCGCGGCCATGCCCTGCGCCAGCGCCACCACGGCCCGCAGCCGCACGTCCTCACCCATTCCTCCAGCTTAGGGAGGTTTGACCCGATTTCCCCTTCGAGGCGTCACGGAAAGTGACCTTTCCCGGTCACCGGGAGGCCGGGAGGGGGGCGGAGATCAGCGGATCATCGGACCGGCGGGCGTGGCGCGACCGGATGCCCGCCGGGAACGGTCCGCGGGGCGGACGCCGTCACTCCCCGGGCCACTGCGGCTTCCGCTTCTCGTTGAACGCCGCCACACCCTCCGCCCGGTCGCCCGAGAAGGCGACCGAACGCCAGGCCGCGTCCTCGACCTCCAGGCCGGCCCGCAGGTCGAGACCGTGACCGAGCCGCATCGCCTTCTTCGCGGCCCGCAGGCCGACCGGCGAGTTCGCCGCCATCCGGCCCGCCAGTTCGAGCGCGGCCGTCCGCGCGTCCTCCGCCAGCACGTCGACCAGGCCCAGCTCGCGCGCCTCGGCCGCCTCCACCCGGCGGGCGGTGAAGACCAGTTCGGCGGCGCGCGCCGCGCCCACCCGGCGGGGCAGCAGCTGCGTACCGCCGCCGCCGGGGATGACGCCCACGGAGACCTCGGGCAGGCCGACGACGGCGGTGGCGTCGGCCACGATCACGTCGCAGGCGAGGGCGAGCTCGTAGCCGCCGCCCAGGGCGAAGCCGTGCACGGCGGCGACGGTCGGCATCGGCAGGTCGAGCACGCCCGTGTACGCGGCGCGGGCCGTCGGGCGCTGGCGGACGAGTTCGGCGTCGGTGAAGGAGTTCCGCTCCTTCAGGTCGGCGCCGACGCAGAAGGCCCGGTCGTGGGAGGAGGTCAGGACGGTGACCCGCGCGGAGGCGTCGGCGGCGAGCGCCTCGCAGGCGGCGGCGAGGGAGCGGGCCATCTCGGAGGAGACCGCGTTCATCGCCTTGGGCCGGTCGAGGACGAGCTCCGCCACGTGCCCGTCCCGCCGGACCACCACGAACTCACCAAAACGCTGCTCGGACTGCTCGGACTGAGCGGACATGCTGAGGCCCTCCCGGTTAACGACGGTTCACCGGGATCCTAGGTCGGACGGCGGCTCAGGAGCCAGGGTTCGATCATGCCGAGGCCGCGCACCGGGCGCTGCCACATCGGCTGGAGGGCGAACCGGTACGCGGCGGCCTTGCGGCCCTCCTTCTCGGCGCGGGCGGCCTCCTCCGCCGCCTCCGCCTCGGAGACGGGCGCCTCGCCGGTCCTGGTCAGTTCCTCGGCGAGGGCGCTGTCGACCAGGACGGCGTCCTTCGGCGCTATCGAGGTGAGGCGGCTGGCCAGGTTCACGGTGGTGCCGAAGACGTCGCCCATGCGGGTCGTCACGGTGCCGAAGGCGATGCCGACGCGCAGGGCCGGCATGGTCTCGTCGTGGCTGAGGGTCTCGATGAGCCGCAGGGCGATCTCGGCGGCGATGCCGGCGTCGTCCGCCGCGTACAGCACCTCGTCGCCGAGGGTCTTGATGAGCCGGCCGCCGTGCGCGGCGACGAGGTCGGCGCAGGTGGTCTCGAAGGCCTCGACCAGTTCGCCGAGCTCGGCCTCCTCCAGACGCCGGGTGAGGCGGGTGAAGCCGACCAGGTCCGCGAAGCCGACGGCGAGCCGGCGGTCGACCATCTCCTCGTCGTCCTGCGCCTGCACGACCCGTCCCGTGGCGGCGGCGAGCTGGCGCCGCCAGACGTAGATGAGGAACTCCTCCAGCTCGGGCAGGAGCAGCTCCACCAGGGGGTACGTGACCTCGGTGCGGGTCATGCCGGGCTCGGGCGGCTCGGTGAGGTCCTCCAGGAAGGAGTCGATCTGCCACTCCGCGAGCCGGGCGGTGGTCTGTCCGGTGGAGCGGGCCACCTGGACGGCCATCGGCTCGCTCAGCAGCCCGGCCTCGACCAGACCCGCCAGGCGGCGCAGGGCGAGCACGTCGGCCTCGGTGAGCGCCTTGGCCTGGCCGATGTCCGCGAAGCCCATCGCGCGCCAGAAGCGGGAGGCCAGCTCCATGGAGACGCCGGCCGTGCGGGCGGCCTGGAAGGGGGTGTAGCGGCGGTCGGCGCCGAGGATGAGCTGTTCGAGGCGGATGGCGAGGGGGTCGTCGGACGGCTCTGCCGTGTGGTCGACGGCATGGTGGGGGGTGGGGTAGGTGGGCTGCTCGGGCGGCTCGGCCCCGCCGTCCGAGTTCTCGTCGTCGACGGTCACCGGCCGCCTCCTGCCCGTTCCCTGCCCACTTGCCCTGCCGATCTGTCGCCTGGATCGCGCTCCACGATACGACAGGTGTGGGCTGGCTCACGCCCGAACCGCCCCCGGCCCCCCGACCGGGCCCTTCCGGAGGAGTGCCCGCCGCCGCCCAGGTCAGGCGGCGGAACGCGTACGGAACCCGGCGCGGGACGGCGGCCCGGGGCCCCGTACGCGCGCGCGTGCGTCGGGCCCGGGCCCCGTACGGCCCCGGGCGGCCGTGACCGGGCGCCCCTACCGCGCCCCCGGCCCGCGCACCGATCCGGCGAGCGCGTCAGGCCGTCGCGCGGACGTGGACGATGTCGCCCGCGCCGACCGCCTCGGTGCCGCCGCCCTCCGTCGCCACGACGAGGCGGCCGTCGTCGTCGAGGGCGATGGCCTCGCCCTCCAGCACCCGTTCGCCGGGGAGGTCGGCGCGGACGCGGCGGCCGAGGGTGGCGCAGCCGGCCGTGTAGGCCGCCTGGAGGCCGGAGGCCTCGGGGTCGCCGCCTGCCTGGACCCAGTCGCCGTACCACTGGGCGAGGGAGCGCAGGACGGCCCGCAGGAGGGTGTCGCGGTCGGTGGAGATCGCGTCGGCGAGGAGGAGGGACCCGGCGGTGGGGACGGGCAGTTCCTGCTCACGGAGGGTGACGTTGATGCCCAGTCCGATGACGACGCCGTCGGCGCCCGCCCGCTCGGCGAGGATGCCACCGGTCTTGCGCTCCTCCCCTCCGACGGAAACCAGCAGGTCGTTGGGCCATTTGAGGGACAGGTCGACGCCGGCCGCCCGGCCGAGACCGGAGGCGGCGGCCACGCCGGTGAGGAGCGGGAGCCAGCCCCACCGCTCGGCGGGCACGCCGGGCTTGAGGAGGACCGAGAGGAACAGCCCGGAGCGGGCGGGCGCCGACCAGGTGCGGTCGAGACGGCCGCGGCCGTGGGTCTGCTCCTCGGCGACGAGCACCGCGCCCTCGGGCAGTTCGCCGGCGCGGGCGGCGAGGTCGCTGTTGGTCGAGCCGGTGGTGGCGACCACGTCGAGCGAGGTCCAGAGCCCGCCGGGGAGCACGAGCGCGCGGCGCAGGGAGGTGGCGTTCAGGGGCGGCCTGTCGAGGTCGGACCAGGGTCCGCCGGAGCCTTGGGAGGACGTCATGCAAGCCAGACTAGGTGTGGCAAAGACCGCACTGCGCGGCCGTATCGGCGCCGATACGCTACGGGTCAGTAGGCCAGCAGTAGCCCATTCGTAGTCAACGAACCCCCCGTGACCAGGCAGGGAGCCGCATCCCGATGTCCGAGCCGGCAGAGCAGTACGAGATCGACATTCACACGACCGCGGGCAAGATCGCGGACCTCAAGCGCCGTATCGACGAGGCCACCCACGCCGGCTCGGAGCGCGCGGTGGAGAAGCAGCACGCGAAGGGGAAGCTGACCGCGCGGGAGCGCATCGCGCTGCTCCTGGACGAGGGCTCCTTCGTCGAGCTGGACGAGCTGGCCCGTCACCGGTCCACCAACTTCGGCCTGGAGAAGAACCGTCCGTACGGTGACGGCGTCGTCACCGGCTACGGCACGGTCGACGGCCGTCCGGTCGCCGTGTTCTCGCAGGACTTCACGGTCTTCGGCGGCGCGCTCGGCGAGACGTACGGCCAGAAGATCATCAAGGTCATGGACTTCGCCCTGAAGACGGGCTGCCCGGTCATCGGCATCAACGACTCCGGTGGCGCGCGCATCCAGGAGGGCGTGAGCGCGCTCGGCATGTACGGCGAGATCTTCCGCCGCAACACGCACGCCTCGGGCGTCATCCCGCAGATCTCGCTGATCGTCGGCCCCTGCGCGGGCGGCGCGGTGTACTCCCCCGCGATCACCGACTTCACGGTGATGGTCGACCGGACGTCGCACATGTTCATCACCGGGCCGGACGTCATCAAGACGGTCACGGGTGAGGACGTCGGCTTCGAGGAGCTGGGCGGCGCCCGCACCCACAACACCACCTCGGGCGTGGCGCACCACCTGTCGGGTGACGAGAAGGACGCGGTCGAGTACGTCAAGCAGCTGCTGTCGTACCTGCCGTCGAACAACCTGTCGGAGCCGCCCGCCTTCCCGGAGACGGCCGACACCGAGGTGAGCGACGAGGACCGCGAGCTGGACACGCTCATCCCGGACTCGGCGAACCAGCCGTACGACATGCACACGGTCATCGAGCACGTCGTGGACGACGGCGAGTTCCTGGAGACGCAGGCGCTGTTCGCGCCGAACATCCTCACCGGCTTCGGCCGGGTCGAGGGCTTCCCGGTCGGTGTCGTCGCCAACCAGCCGATGCAGTTCGCCGGCTGTCTGGACATCAACGCCTCGGAGAAGGCGGCCCGCTTCGTCCGCACCTGCGACGCCTTCAACATCCCGGTCCTGACCTTCGTGGACGTCCCGGGCTTCCTGCCGGGCGTGGACCAGGAGTACGGCGGCATCATCCGGCGCGGTGCGAAGCTCATCTACGCGTACGCCGAGGCGACCGTGCCGCTGATCACGGTCATCACGCGGAAGGCCTTCGGCGGCGCCTACGACGTCATGGGCTCCAAGCACCTCGGCGCGGACCTCAACCTGGCGTGGCCGACGGCGCAGATCGCCGTCATGGGCGCGCAGGGCGCGGTGAACATCCTGCACCGGCGGACGATCGAGGCCGCCAAGGACGAGGACGAGGCGGCGGAGGTGCGCGCCCGGCTCATCCAGGAGTACGAGGACACGCTGCTCAACCCGTACACGGCGGCCGAGCGCGGGTACATCGACGGGGTGATCCTGCCGTCGGACACGCGGTCGCAGATCGTGAAGGGGCTGCGTCAGCTGCGCACCAAGCGGGAATCCCTGCCTCCGAAGAAGCACGGCAACATCCCGCTCTAGGCTCCGGGAGGACCCACAGATGATCAAGGTCGTACGAGGAAATCCCACGCCGGAGGAGCTGGCCGCCGCCCTGGCGGTGGTCCAGGCGCGGGCCGCCGCCGTCGCGGCGGCCGCCGAGGGCACCGACCCGGCCGTGCCGGAGGGCTGGTCGGACCCGTCCCGCATCGCGCGTTCGGTACGGCACCGGCCCGGGCCGCGCGCCTGGGCGCGGTCCTACTGGCCCGTCTGAACCCCGTCCCGCCCCGGCGGTGAGCGACGAGAAGGCCGGACTCCCCCCGGGGGGGTCCGGCCTTCTCCGTGCCCGCGGCGGGTTCACGTACGGCGGAGGAAGAGGCCCGCGAGCACGGCTCCGACGGCGACGATCGCGGCGTTGACGAGGACCGCGAGGCCGATGCCGTCGAGGAGGACGGGGGCGGTGACGACGACCGCGCTCATGATCGGCGTGCCCATGGTGATGCCGATCTGCTGGGTCATGGTGGCGAGGCCGGTCGCCATGCCCTGCTCCTCGTCGGGGAGGCCGGAGGTGGCGGTGACCATGAACCCGACGATGGCGAGCATGTTGCCGACGCCGCCCGCGAAGGTCGCGGCGAGGAGCAGCCACAGTCCGTCGCGGCCCTCGCCGAGGCCGAAGAGGGCGAGGGTCGCGGCGGCCTGGAGGAGTCCGCCGGTGACGAGGGCGGAGCGGGCCCCGAAGCGGCCGATGAAGCGGGAGGCGAGGACTCCGCCGAGGATCGTGCCGGCGCCGAGGACGCCGAAGGAGAGGCCGGCGGCGAGCGGGGAGAAGCCCAGGACGTCCTGGAGGTAGAGGGTCATCAGGAAGACCAGGGAGGTCTCGGTGACGAAGGCGATCAGCCCGGCGAGGTTGCCCCAGACGACGGTCCGGCGGCGCAGCACGCGCAGGGGGACGAGGGGGGCGGCGGCCCGCCGCTCGACCAGTCCGAAGAGGGCGAGGAGTACGGCTCCGGCGGCGAGGGCGGCCAGCGCGGTGGGGTCGGTCCAGCCGTGTTCGCCGGCGACCGTCAGGCCGTAGACGAGGGCGAGGAGGCCGCCGGTGACGGTGACGGCGCCGGGGAGGTCGAGGCGGGGCCGGCCGGCCGGGCGGCTCTCGCGCAGGACGGCGGGGGCGACAAGGACGACGGCGAGGGCGACGGGCACGTTGATGAAGAACGCCCAGCGCCAGGAGAGCAGGTCGGTGAGGACGCCACCGAGAATCGCGCCGGTCGTGAAGCCCGCCGACATCAGGGCTCCGTTGAGGCCGAGGGCGCGGGCGCGCAGCGGCCCCTCGGGGAAGGAGGCCGTGAGCAGGGAGAGCCCGGCGGGGGTGACGGCGGCGGTGGCGAGGCCCTGGGCGACGCGGGCGGCCATCAGCATCTCGGGGCCGGTGGCGAGGCCGCCGACGAGCGAGGAGACGCCGAGCAGGGCCATGCCGCCGAGGAAGACGCGACGGCGGCCGACGAGATCGGCGATGCGCCCGAAGAGGAGCGTGAAGCCGGCGGCGGCGAGCGCGAAGGCGGTGGCGATCCACTGGAGGCCGCCGAGGCTGAAGCCGAGGCCCTGGCCGATCACGGGGAGGGCCACGTTCAGGATCGAGAAGTCGACGGCCAGCATGAACTGGGCGAGGAGGAGGACGACCAGGACGAGCCGCATGCGGCCGGTCATGCGGGTGGGGGCGGGTTCCGCCGGGCCGGTGCGGGTGGAGGCGGGGCCCGCGGGAACGGGACCGGTGGAGGTGGGTCCGGTGGACGACGTGGGGAGATCCAGGGCAGCCATGCGTACGACCCCTTAATGGGAAGCGAGTTCCGTTAAGATGTCCCGTACCGTAGCAGAGCCGAAGGCCTTAATGGAACAGGAGACCCGTTTGACTGAGACCCGGCCGGCCTCGCCCGGCACTCAGCGCCCCGGCGGCCGTACCGCCAAGGTCCGCAGGGCCGTCCTCGACGCCACCCGCGACGCGCTCGCCGAGACCGGCTTCCACACCCTCCAGATGGACCGCGTCGCCGCCGACGCGGGCGTCGGCAAGACGACCGTCTACCGGCGCTGGGGCTCTCCCGCGGGTCTGGTCACCGACCTCCTCCACGACATGGCCGAGCAGTCCCTGCCCGCCTCCGACACCGGCAGCCTGGCGGGCGACCTGCGCGCCAACGCCGCCCTCGTACGCGAGACCCTCACGGACCCGCGCATGGGCGCCGTCTTCCGCGCGGTCATCGCCGCCGCCTCCTGCGACGAGGAGTGCGCCCGCGCGCTGGCGGGCTTCTACCGGACCCGGCTCGCCGAATGGGCCCCGGTCGTCGTCCGGGGCGTCGAGCGCGGCGAGGCCCCGGCCGGAACCGACCCCACGGAGCTGCTGCGGGCGGTCTCGGCCCCGCTCTACTACCGCTTCGCGGTCACCGGGGAGGAGGTCACACCCGCCGTGGCCGAACGGGCGGTGGCGGCGGCCCTCGCGGCGGCGCGGGCGGGGGTGTTCGTCCACGTGTAGTCCCCGGTAGTCACCCGGGACCGGGACGGCTGAGTATCCGTACTCAGGCGTTCCGGCCCTCCCCGGCCGGAGGATCGGACCATGCTGTGGTCCGACCCCAAGAACCAGCCGCCGAAGTTCATGCGCGAGATGCAGGCCATGCTCCGCCGGGCGGGCGTGCTGCTCGCCCTGGCGATGGTCGTGGCCATGTTCGCGGTGAGCGCCCGGTGACGACGGGGGCGGGGGCGGGGCGCGAATGACGGCGGGGCGCGAGTGGCGCACCGGTCGGCGCCGGGGGCGTACGCGGGGGTACACGGGCGCGCGCACGCCTGCCGGCCGCACCACGCGTCCCGCCGGCCGGCTGAACGGCCACAGGAGCGCGTCGGCCCCCGTGAGCGCACGTCAGGCGCCCGGGCTTCCCGGCCGATTAGGCTGGGGACCATGACTGCTGAGCTTCGCCGTGTCGTCCTCGCCTCCGCCTCCCCCGCCCGGCTCGGGCTGCTCCGACAGGCCGGGCTCGCCCCCGAGGTCATCGTGAGCGGGGTCGACGAGGACAAGGTCCGGGCCCCCACCCCGGCCGAGCTCGCGCTCACGCTCGCGGAGGCGAAGGCCGCCCATGTGGCCGCCCGGCCCGAGGTGTTCGGCGCGCTCGTCATCGGCTGCGACTCGGTCCTGGAGCTGGACGGGCAGGCCCTCGGCAAGCCGGCCGACGCCGAGGAGGCCACCGCGCGCTGGAAGGCGATGCGCGGCCGGGTGGGCGTCCTCCAGACGGGTCACTGCGTGTACGACACGGCCGCCAAGCGCTTCGAGTCGGCGACGGCCTCCACCGTGGTCCGGTTCGGCGAACCGACGGACGAGGAGATCGCGGCGTACGTGGCGAGCGGCGAACCGCTGCACGTGGCAGGCGCGTTCACCCTGGACGGGCGCTCGGCGCCGTTCATCGAGGGCGTCGACGGGGACCCCGGCAACGTGATCGGCCTGTCGCTGCCGCTGCTCCGCCGGCTCCTCGCGAAGCTGGACGTGCGGATCACCGACCTCTGGGCCTGACGCTCAGGCCCCTGCCGGAGCCGCCGGTTCCGGCCCCGGCTCCGGCGCGGGGCGGCCCGCCGGCACGGCCGCCCCGCCCGGTGCCTGTGGCGTCCCGGGGGCGTCGGCCTCCTTCCCGTACGCCACCAGGGTGAGGACGATCAGCCCGACCACCAGCATCAGGAGGGCGAAGGCGCCCCAGCCGATCAGGCCGACGGCGACCGCGCCGAGGAGGGCGTGCACGATCGCGCAGCCGATGAGCAGGCCCCGGCCGAAGCGGCCGGGACGGCGGTCACGAACGCCCGCGAGCAGGGCGACAAGGGCGCAGGCGGCGAGCGCGACGCCGGAGCCGATCCCGAGGGCCCAGGTGCCGGTGACCATGGCGTCCGGGTCGAGTCCGTCGAGGGACATCGACTGGGCCTCGACGAAACGGGCCATGACGGCGTTCAGGAGGACGATGCCGGGCGCTTCGGCGAGCAGCACCGCCGCCGTCACGAGAGCTATCGGTCTGCGGGCCACCTCGGCCACCCCCTGGATTCGCCTGTTACCGGCAGTACGAACGACGACGCGAAGGCTACTGGCCGGTAAAACGCTGGACAAGGGTTCGTACGTCAACGCCCGGGGGCGGACGGCCCGGCAAAGAATCCCGCGGGCGTTCGTAGAGACCCCACAAAGAAACCCGAATGGCCACTGGTCGGGGGAACAGAGACCTGCGCCACACCTCGGAGCTACTGTCTCGTAAAGGAACCCTGCGTACCGTGGTGCGACAAGGGATTTCACGACCCCAGCACGCCTCGAATCACGCTCCGTGTGGGCAAGCTCACCACTGGGGACGGGTCGAAAGGCCGTGTCGGCAGTCCCTAAACTCAGCTTGTTTCAAGGAGGGAGCCATCGTGCGCAAGGTGCTCATCGCCAACCGTGGCGAAATCGCTGTCCGTGTCGCCCGGGCGTGCCGGGATGCCGGTATCGGCAGCGTGGCCGTGTAT